>CAZAYJ010000069.1:0-6968 GCA_964489335.1 uncultured Planctomycetia bacterium | reverse complement strand
AGCCGGGACTCGCAGGGCGATTCCCGGCGAGGTCCTTGCCGCCGGCGGGGCGTATTGCAGCTATGGCCCGACAGTCATCGCGGCAGGGATCATGCGTTTCATGATGGTTTATCGGTTGAAAAACATCCGGCTGTTCGGGTCGCGCGTTTATACCAACAATCCGATCTCCGGGGCCATCCGTGGTTTTGGCGGCGTGCAGTCCGGTTTTGCCATCGAGTCACATATGGACATGCTGGCGCGCGGCATAGGCATGGATCCGGCTGAGTTTCGTCTCAAGAACGCGACGGACCCGAATACGATGACGATCAACAAAATGATCCTTTCTTCTAACGGCCTCAAAGATTGCATCAGGAAGGCGGTTGAGATCTCCGGCTGGAAAGAGAAGTATGGCGTCAAGAAGGAAGTGGCGCCCGGCGTCTTTCGCGGCATCGGTCTTGGTATTGCTGCGGACGTTATGGGATCCAAGATGTACAAGTCGCATGAATCCGCCGGTTCCATCATCAAGGTGGAAGAAGACGGCTCGGTGTATCTTTTTACCGGGGCGGCGGATACGGGCCAGGGATCGGATACAGCCATGGCGCAGATCGCAGCGCACGAGCTGGGTGTGGCTTACGAGAGGATCCGTGTCAAGGCGGCCGATACTGAGATCACGCCTTTTGACACGGGGAGTTTTGCCAGCCGTGTGACGTTTATCTCCGGCAACGCCACCAAAAACGCCGCCACCGACGCCAAGCGCCAGATCCTGGAAGTGGTCGCGCAGGAATTAAAGCTCGACGTCCAGGACCTGGACATCAAGGATGAGCAGGTGGTTCATCAGAAGAGTGGGAAACCCGTTCTTTCTTTTGACCAGGCGGTTGTCCTGTGTTATTCCTTCAACTATGGCCGTCTCATCATCGGCCGGGGCAACTATAATCCCAAGACGACGCCTATTGATTTTCGCACAGGGGAAGGAAATATCTCGGGCAGTTACGGTTTTGAGGCCCAGATAGCCGAGGTCGAGGTCGACACGAAGACAGGGCAGGTGAAGGTGCTCAAGATGTATGACGTCCATGACATTGGCTATCCCATTAATCCGGCAAGCGTCCACGGCCAGATCGAAGGATCAATTGTGATGGGGCTGGGATATACGCTCCACGAAGATTTGAGATTCAAAGAAGGCCGCGTCGTCAATCCTTCTTTTGCCAAATACCGCATTCCGCGCTCTACGGAAATGATCCCGATAGAATCCGTTTTTATTGAGACCAACGATCCCCAGGGGCCGTTTGGTGCCAAGGGCATGGGGGAGGCGTCATTGTTGCCGACAGCCGCGGCTATTGCCAATGCGATCCATGATGCCGTCGGCATCCAGATTAAGGACTTGCCGATTACGCCGCAGAAGATCCTGGCGGCGTTGAAAGCCATCGGAAACAAGACGTAGGACAGGGATGGGCCGGCGGAACGCCTTAAGGCGCAAGAGAATCAGCCGGCCAGGGGAATTTTTTTTCTGATCTTTTCGAATTCCTGGGGTGTATTGAAGGACAGGAGAATCCCTTCGTCGGAAACGGGGAGTCTGAGAATCTCGGAGGCGTGGATTTGCTGGATGGTCGAGAGGGGCGCTTCGTCGCTCAGTTTCGTAAATTCCGCAAAAAGGGTTTTTGAGAAAGCGGGCGGATGTCCTCCTTGGCCCTTATAGGTCGGCACCAGGATCGGGAAAGGGTTTTTTGAGAACGTCTCGATGATCATGTTGATGGTCTCGGGCTTGACAAAGGGCACATCGGCCGGAAGCAAAAGGACGCCGTCGGAATCAGCCGAGACGGCTTTCAGTCCTTTTTTGAACGATGATGTCTGCCCGCGGCTGAAGCTTTCGTTGAAGACACATCTGATTTTGGGATCGCTGCAGACGCAGGGACGGACGGCCTCGGCGTCGGCGCCAAGGACGATAAAAATCTCCCCCAGTTGCGTTTTGAGTAACTGTTCCGATAGGAGCGAGATCAGCGGCCGGGAGTGGATGCGGGCCAGGGGTTTGGGAGAACCGAAGCGGCTGCTGGCTCCTGCTGCAAGGACAATACAGGAAACCATAGACTTATTCTAAGACAATGCATGAGATAATCAATAAGATTCTTGAGATTTCGCAGCGCGGGCGGTCATGCGTGGTAGCGACCGTTGTGGCTTCTTCGGGATCGTCTCCTCGCAAGATCGGCGCACGGATGCTCGTCTGCGAGGATGCGACGATTTTTGGGACCGTAGGCGGCGGCGGCCTTGAAAAGCTGGCGATCGGCGATGCCAGGGTTGCCTTAAAGAAAAAGACATCGTTCCTCAAAAGTTATTCTTTGAAAAAGAGGGCCGGGCTGGGGGTTTGCGGCGGCGAGGTCAGCATTTACTATGATGTCGTCTCTCCGCGCCGACATCTTGTCATTGCAGGAGGCGGCCATATCGGGTTGAGTTTGTCTTTGATCGCCAAACTTCTTGGCTACGAAGTGACAATTGTTGACAACCGCAAAGAATATGCTTCCCGGAGCCGGTTTCCTCATGCCGACCACGTCATCTGCGGCCGCTATGAGGTCGCTTTGCCGAAGGCTGTTATCGATGAGATGACGGCTATCGTGATTGTGACGCACGGCCATCTTTACGATGCCGTCGCGTTGCGCCTGGCCCTGAAGAGCAAGGCCGGTTATATCGGCATGATCGGTAGCCGTGCCAAGATCGCGCATATTTTTAGTCAGATGCGCCGGCTGGGATTCAGTCCGGCACGGCTCAAGCAGGTGCATTCGCCTATCGGCCTTGATATTGGTGCCGAATCGCCCGAGGAAATCGCCGTGGCGATTGCGGCGGAGTTGATACAGGAATATAGGCAAGCGTAGGCGAAAAAGGATTTAACAAGGAAGACTCCTGGCGTAAGCATCTTGTCAATATCTGTCTCGGCCTGCCTTCGGCCAGGGGCGGCCAGACCAGTCCTCGCGGGGCTCGGACGGGCATCCAGATATTTCCAAGATACGCTGCCGCAAAAAGCGGTACACCGGCCCATCCGATGGGGCCGGGTGGAGGAGTTCATTCCGTCAGAGGCGGAATTAAGGAGGTTATGTATGTCTATGGATATTATTCGACAGATGATCTTTGAGGCCGGGATGGGGTATTTGGCGACATGCGATGGAGATCAGCCGCGGGTAAGGGCGATGATGCCTGTTTTGGGGGACGACGGCAGACTGTTGGCGGCTACGTTTCCGTCCACCAAGAAGATCGGCCAGATCGCCAAGAACCCCAAGGTAGAGATTTGTTTTGTCGACAGGAAACTTAGCCATTGCCGTATCGAAGGCAAGGCCTCTGTCAGTCAGGATCAGGCATTAAAGGAAGAGCTGTGGAACAAGCAGATGATGCTCAGGCAGTTTTTTTCAGGTCCGCAGGATCCGGCCTTTGTCCTGATTGTCGTTGTGCCGACCAGGATTTCCATGATGAATATCGGAGAGGCGGGATATACGGATGTTCCTCTGGCCAAGTAGAGGCAGTCGCAGAGATTATTTTATGAAATCGGCAAAACGGACATTGAAAGTGAGACATAAGATACGACACAAAGTCGCCTGCCGCGCATGCGGCTTCGGGCGTTGCTGCCGCGACGGCGTCGAGGTTGACCTGTTCGAGGCAGCGCAGATCCTGAAACGGTCCCAGAGACAGCCGCTGGGATTGGCCAAACCGTGGTTTCGTTATCTCCGCGCCGATAAGAGATTCCCGTCGGGGTTTGTCTTTTCAACGATCGTCAGGGACAAGAGGTGCGTTTTTCAGGGAAAGGATATGCGCTGCAGGATTTATCCGATCAGGCCCCGTTACTGCCGTGAGTTTCCTCTCGAGGACGGCCGCGTGGCGCCTTATTATCATGTGCTTTGCCATCACGCTCCGGGGCGCAGGAGGAAGCCATGAAGACGATCGCCTTGGTTGCCGCCGTGGTCCTTCCTTTGTGGAATATTCCTCTGATCGTTAAGATCCACAAACGGCGCTCTGCTGAAGATTTCAGCCGGTCCTGGGCCCTGGGAGTTTGGGTATGCTTGGCCCTGATGTTCCCTGCGGCTATGCGGTCGGATGATATTGTTTTCAAGACCTACAGCATCGTGAATATTATTCTTTTTTCCATGGTTGTCGGCTGGGTGTTGAGATTTAAGCGGAAAGCGCGTCATTGAGAGAATTTCTAAAAGGAGCAAAATTAAGGAATAAGCTTTTATCCCTCGTCTCAACGCTTGTCAATTTTTCCAGGAGGGCTTGAGCCGGCCACTCGGAAAAATTGCCTGCGCAGACTTGGGATTAATTTTGTAAGGAAGTCTCTAAAAGGAGCAAAATTAATGAGTATTCTCGTTTTGGGTACAGCGGCTTTGGATACGGTCCGGACGCCTTCAGGCGCCCGCCGGGAGATGCTGGGAGGTTCTGCCGTCCATTTCTCCATGGGAGCGTATCATTTTGCGCAGGTGAACCTTGTCGCTATCGTGGGTTCCGACTTCCCCAAAAAGCATATGGAATTCCTGCGCCGCAAGGGCGTGATTCTGACGTCTTTGATTGTCGAAAATGGACGGACGTTTCGTTGGGAGGGAGAGTATCGCGGCGATCTGAATACCGCCTTGACTTTGAGCACCGAGCTGGGCGTGTTGTCTGTTTTCAAGCCGCGAGTCGCCGAACACCAGAGGTCGATCGACAATATTTTTCTGGCGAATGTTGACCCCGATATCCAAAGGCACCTGTTATCGCACATGCGCGCCCCGCGTCTCGTGGGCCTTGACAGTATGAATTATTGGATTGACCACAAGAGGAAGTCGCTCGTCCAGCTTCTTGGCGATGTGCATATTTTCGTCGCCAACGATGCGGAAGCCCGCAGCCTTTCAGGCGAGACGAACCTTTTTGCGGCTGCCAGGGCGTTGCGCCGCATGGGTGCGCCTATCGTCGTCATCAAAAAGGGGGAGCACGGCGTCATCGTCTTCTGCAAAGATTTCCTCTATTGCCTGCCGGCTTATCCAGTGGAGAAGGTTGTAGACCCGACGGGGGCCGGAGATACTTTTGCCGGCGGATTCATGGGGTATCTGGCGAGCCGCCGCAAGATCGACGCGGTCGCTATCAAAAAAGCGATTACCTACGGGACGATCATGGCGTCATTCAACGTGGAGGGCTTTGGCGTAGAGCGCAGTTGCCGGGTGACGGGCCGTGATATCGCCCGCAGGTATCGCCATTTGAAGACGATCGCTTCAGTATGTTGATCAGAACACAGGGTTTTAAAGGAAGGTGATTCAATGCCCACAAAGAAGCATGTGATGGAACCGAGCCCACAGGACAGAGATTCTCTTTACAAAAGGTATCTTTTCTGGTTATATAAAACCATCAGGGAGGACCTCGACCGCACCGATAGGAAATTCACGCAATTGGTGCTGGATGAACGGATTGCGGCTTTGCTGGAACGGGACGCCGCGGCGCTGGATAAAGATCTGCGTCAGGGGGTCGGGTCTTTTATTGAAGAGTGGAAGACCTACATTGCGCAGAAGGCCGACGATGCCCAAAAGTTGAAGTTTTCTGAATCCGGGATGCCGATGTTCGAATATGTTTTTTTGCGCCTGAAGTTAAGGGCGGTCGAGAGGCTGATCGTCGAGCGCCTCGGACGCAGGCGCCTCAACGAGTTCAAGCGGCGCCTGGAAGAGGCCGCCATGCAGGGGATCCTGCAGGATCATTCGGGCCGCCGCTGATTTTGTCTGTTTTGGCGGTCGCTCTGCGGAGAACGAACAGATGAAGTACATATTCATTTTTTCTCTGGCGGCTCTTCTTGCGGCGTGCGGCGGATGCGCTCATGGCAGGCCGAAGCAAAACCAGACACAGACTTATGAGGCTTTGGCCCAGAAGTTCGAGCTGGCCAAGAAAGAGAACGTAGAGCTCAAGAAAGAGCTGACGCTGTACCGCAACCTCAAACATGTGGATGTTAGGCAATTCATTCAGGGGGCGGATATCTTTGAAAAGGCCCTGGCTGATGATATCGCCGCAGGGAATATCTGGTTAAGGGTCTCCGACCGCGGACTGGTGATCACGATCGCCTCCGAAAAACTGTTTATTTCCGGCAGCGCCACCTTGAGCGACGAGGGGAAGGTATTCCTGGATAAGATATTCAGCGTGACGGCCAGACATTTCCCGGAAAATTATATCTATGTGGAAGGTCACACGGATAATCAGTCCCTGGCGGTGTTCGAGTGGAAGTCGGACTGGGATTTTTCTTTTGCGCGCGCCTTGGCCGTCGTCGAATACCTGAAACAGAAAGGCGTGGACCCTTTGCGCTTGTCAGCATCGGGTTTTGGTCAGTACCGGCCTCGCGCGTCCAATGAGATTAAGGAAGGGCGCCGTCTGAACCGCCGCATCGAGATTATCATTTCGCCGCAAAAAGTGGGGCATGTCGTTGAATGAGTTTTGACGAAGACGAAAGACAAAGGAAGAGCCATGACAGATGTTTTTTTGACACAGAAAGGCTATGAGCAGCTTCGCGAGGAGCTGGAATTCTTAAAGACGACGAAGCGCCGGGAAATCGCCCAGGCGATCGCCAAGGCGCGCGCGATGGGGGACTTGTCGGAGAACGCCGAATACGACGCCGCCAAGGAGGCGCAGGGGCATCTGGAGAAGCGCATCGCCGAGCTTGAGGATAAGTTGTCGCGCGCCAGGATCATCGAAAACGAAAACATCCCGACGGACAAGGTATATATCGGCGCCTGCGTCAAATTACGGGACGAAGATACCCAGGAAGAGAGCGCCTATACGCTTGTTTCACCGCCCGAGGCGGACTATACACAGAACAAACTGTCGATCGAATCGCCTATCGGCCGTGCCCTGTTGGGCCGCAAGGCGGGCGAGACGGTTGAGATACAGGTCCCTGCAGGGATCTTGAGATACAAGATCATCGAGATTTCCCGATAGATGAAAAAAGGGGGAGCCGTGTTGAAGCATCCCGGCCGTTTTATCTTCGGCGTCGGTTTCCTGGGTGT
>CAZAYJ010000068.1:4774-6992 GCA_964489335.1 uncultured Planctomycetia bacterium | reverse complement strand
GCGCCACGGGTTTCTTCTTACGGATATGGCTCGAGATGCTCTCCGGGATATCGTCCGCCGTCACGTTGCCGTAAACCGTGTACTGGGGGTTAATGGTCATGATAGGCCCTTTAGCACACATGCCAAGGCACCCCGAAAGATTAATGCTTACCCTGTCGGCAAGTTCGTGTCTGGCCAGCTCCGTTTCAATCGCCGTCTCCAGTTCCTTGGACCTCTTATGAATGCATGTCGGTCCGTCACATAATGTAATGACATATTTCCTTGGCATGACAATGTCCCTTACCTTCCTTTTCCGATAATAGCTATCCTTCCGCAAAGACGGATAGCTCGCCTATTTGATTGTCCACTCTTTAATCACTTCACCTTTTTTCAAATGCTGATCGATAATCTGGCGCGCCATCTCCCTGGTCACCTTGCCGTATTTAACGGGAATCCTGCCTTCTTCCACAACCTCGACGGTCGGCTCCAGGTTACAACGACCGGCGCAGCCCTTCTGGCTCAAATAGACGTCGGTCAATCCTTCTTTCTTGATAGCGTTCTCAAAAACCTCCATTACATCCTTGGAGCCCGCCGCGATCTCACACGTCGCCATACCGACATAAACGCGTTTCGTCGACAAATACCCCTTACCGAGGATACGATTGATCGCCTCGGCCCTTTTCTTTTTGATTAAATCCAATGGCGTCGTCACAAACTCCTCCTTAATTTGCCTATAACAAGGCCTTTCCTTACAAAATTTATCCAGAAAATTTCCGCTGCCTATACCCTCATCCTATTTCAAACACAAATGCATTTCCTTTTGGCCTGGCCTCAACCCAGATCCGGCCACGATGCTTCTCGACGATTTCCTTGCTGACGAATAATCCCAGGCCCGTCCCCTGGACATTACGCGTCTCCTCGGATTTCAACCGCGAGAACCTGCGGAAAAGCTTATCTATCTCGTCCGGCGCAAGAGGCTTGCCGTCATTATAGACCTCAACATGCGCCGTGCCGTTGCGAGTCTCGGCGCTCACGCGCAAAACACCGCCCCGCTGGCCGTACTTGACGGCGTTCCCCACCAGATTGTTGACGACGATCTGCAAAAGATCCACATCCGCCATCACCTTCAGGCCCGCAGGGACATCGTTGACTACCTGCATCTCTTTGTCCGTCGCCTGCCGGCCGAAGGCCTCCAGGGAAGGATCGACGATGTTTTCCTTCAACAAAACCTCGGATTTGCTGACGGTAAGCTCGCCTTTCTCCAGACGGCTTAAATTCAGAAAATTCTTGACGGTCGCCTCCAGATAATCGAGATTGCGCGCGATCGAATCCAGGGCTTTGCGCTGTTTGAAGTTCACCATCCCCAAAAACCCGTCACGGACCGTATAGGCATTCATGATTGTCGACGACAAGATACCCTTAAGCTCATGCGACACAAAGCCGACGAGGTCCAGATAGCTCTTATTTAATGCCGCCAGTTCTTTATTGAGCGCCTCAAGCTTCTTTTCGCGCTCGTCGATCTTTGCCGCCATGTCGTTGAAGGCCTCAGCCAGGACATCGATCTCGCGCACGCGGCTGTTGAACATCCCGATCCTGTGGGAAAGGTCTCCTCTGGAAAAACGGCCTGCGGCTTCCAAGAGTCTGGTAAGAGGCCGTGCCATACCTTGGGCCAAAACGAGGCCCAGGATGACGGCCAATAACGATGCAAGAACCACAATGCCCAAAAATACCAGAAAAACGTTGCGGCGCATGTCCACAAAAGGTTTCTCTAGGATGCCGACATACAGTATACCGATCACCTTGCCTTCGATGTTGCGGATAGGCTCGTAAGCCGTAAGATACCAGTCAGTAACGACAAAAGCGCGGTCCAAAAACGTCTGGCCTTCCTCGACCACCTTCTTGTAAACGGTAGCGGAAACCCTGGTGCCGATAGCGCGCTCACCGTTCTTGTCCAGGACGTTCGTCGCAATCCTGACATCATCCAAAAAGATCGTCACCGTCCCCGTAGGCCGGCCTTCATACATCTTGTTCTCAAAAACGAAGCTGCGGATCTTGTCCACCAGCTCTGAATCCCTGTTGATGATCTTGCCGCCATACATGCCGGCCCGCACGTGGCCGGCATTATCAAAGAGCGGCTTGGCATACCCGACAGCCATGGCGCTGTCAAGGATGTGTATTTCCGTCGGCCGCGCCTTGGCGGTAGGCTTGATCTCGATAACGGACTTCTCATACAAAGACC
>CAZAYJ010000068.1:0-4764 GCA_964489335.1 uncultured Planctomycetia bacterium | reverse complement strand
CTGTCCAATATCTTGCGTTCCGTGGGTCTTGCTTTCGGTGTCGGCTTGATCTCAATCACCGACCTCTGGTAAAGCGACCGGCCCATATTCTTAAGCTCTTCGGGGCCGATGATACGCGTTGCAGCCAGCGCCTTGCCTTCAAAGGCCGCGCGGACAACCTCGCTTTTGATGGTCGGCAAATCATTTTTGTCCACGACAGAAATATAATCCAAGCCGATCTGGTCTTTGAGCTTATCCATATCGTTGGACGGCCCGACAAGATTAAAGGCCAGACGGATCCTGTCGATTTCCGTGTTATAGGCCCATCGCGCAACCTTCAGGTCGTTTTTGATTTGTCTCTGCGCCCGCTGGATGACATTGCTGTTGATGATGTAATACCCCAGGATGGCAACCGACACCACCACCACGCAGATGACGGCGAAAAAAGACAAGATGATATTGGTCTTAAGATTTCTGCTCTTCATGGATCTCGGCGATGGATTTTTCCAGTCCGTTGATGATGAAATAGATCACGGTCTCAAGCTCCAGGACCAGGTTGACGTTATTGATGACACAGTCGCTGGCCGCCCTCAAACGTATCGGCGCAAAGTTCAGGACCCCCTTGATCCCGGCCGCAAGCATCAAGTCCAGGACCTGCTGGGCCGCGATATCCGGCACGGCGATCACGCCGATCCTGATATGGTGCTGGCGCACAAAATCCCTGAGTTGCTCCAAAGGCAAGACAGGGATATCCCCTTCCCTGTGGTTGTATTTCGCCGGATCAATGTCAAAACAGGCGACGATCTTGACACCCTCCTTCTCAAATCCTTTATACTTCATCAGCGCCGCGCCGATGTTTCCTCCTCCGACGATCACCACCTTCTGCTGTTCATTCTTGCCGAGGATACGATTGAGCTTATCCAGCAGGGCCTCGATCTGGTATCCGCCGCGCTTATTGCCGCAGATGCCAAAAAGGGAAAAATCCTTGCGTACCTGGGAAGCGGTTACACCCACCGCATCCGCCAGATTGTCGGAAAACACCTTCACAAACCCCAGACTGTTCAGCCTGTGGAGGGCGTTTTTATACCTTAATAGACGGATAATACATTTCTTGTTTACCACAGGTGTCCTTGGTGGTTACGTCCTTTGGATGCCTAAATGAAAACCCATGTTCGTGGCGCCTTATAAAAGTAAAAGAATATTGTTCAAAAAATCACAATAATCAATACAAATATAACACGAATGCTGACTATGTCAAGGTAGTTTTGTGATTTTTTTCACTATAAAAACAAAAGGATTGAGGAGGGTTGTGGGAATTCTTGGTGGCGGATTGAATCACCTTGGGATACGTCTAAGAAACATCCAGAATACGGCAAGGGCGGCCAACTCCAAGACGACGACGAACGAAAGCACAAAACGTATGTGTAATCCATACAGCGCGCCTACGGTAAAGCTGCCCAGAAACCAGGCGCCGCCGTAAATGGTATTAAAAAATCCGTAGCCGAACCCCCTGTTCTGAATATGCGTCAAATCGGCGATCGCCGCCCGCATAATGGTCTCATGCATACCCATCACAATACCCCAGAGGACGGCAACAACAACGGCAGAAACGGCAGATGACGGCAGAAAAACAAAAAACGGCACAAACAGGGTCACAACGGGAATCAATCCGAGAGTCTTGAAACCCCAGCGGTCATAGGCCTTGCCAACGGCAAGGGCCGCCACCCCATCCACGGCCATCGTCAGTGCATAGACGAGCGGAATCCAGGCGTCCAGCAGTAAGGCATGGACTTTCCAGTGATAAGAAATGATTTGAAAATTCACGAGGCCAGCCACGCATAAACAACTAAAGGCCGCATAATGCCAATAAGCCGGCGCAAGCGTTACCTCTTGCGCGGGCTGTGGCTGCGGGCCAGGTGGCGTCTCGAAATCCTCGGGCGCCCGCCCCTGGGACTTGGCAAACACCAAAGACAAAATAGTCAACAGGGAAGGGATGAAGAGGACGCCGAATCCAAGGCGGTAATTGTTCTTCCAGAAAAGAACGGCGGCAAAAATCAGGGGTCCTGCGACAGCGCCAATCTGATCCATGGCCTCATGGATTGCAAACCCCCACCCCCTGCCTACCTGCTTTGTCGCATAAGACAGGAGCGCGTCTCTCGCCGGAGAACGGACGGCCTTCCCCGCACGCTCCAGGATAATCAATAATGCCGCCACCTGCCAGTTGCCGGTAAAAGCCAAACATGGAATCGCCAGAACAAGGCCATAACCCAAGAAAGTAAGCGGCCAATAGGCGCGCGTTTTGTCTGCGGCTACGCCCGAAACAAGCCGCAGACCGTATCCCAAGAACTCTCCGAGCCCCGAGACAAAACCGACTGTGGCTGCGGAAGCGCCCAGAAAAGCCAGATACGGCCCCGTCATGGCCCTGGCGCCCTCATAGGAGATGTCGCCAAAAAGGCTCACCAGCCCCATCATCAGGATAAAACGCATCGCGGCTTTTCTGTTCATGGCATGACCCCCGCCCAAAAGCCTATTCACATCCTACTTCTCATAACCATATTGCGTATAGTCGATGCCGACAGACAAGAGATCGTTCTTCATGAGCCCCTGAAAACCAAAAGGCGTTTCGGCAAAAAAAGCATCCACCATATCTTTCTCGGTAACCTCAGAACGATTGTCCTGCCGGACGAGGTCCTCTGCCTTCTGGACGATCGTCTTTTCGGCGGCAGGACGCATGAAAACAGGCATCTTGCCGATCAAAACCTTGAATTTTTCCCGTGTGGCGTTGTCCCAACCGATAGCCAAAAGAACCTCCTGTTTTTCCCAATTATAGGACAATCCTCGGCATTGTTCAAGCGAGCCCCCACCATAGGACTACGTTCTCCAACGGAGCGAAGCTCCGCCGGATAATTATATTGACGTTGAACACATAAGCCAAAAAAGGCGTTATCCCATCAGGGACAACGCCTTTTTTTTGAATACCTCTGGCAACCGTGTCAGCCGATAGCTACGGCACCCCGTTCTTCCGTGCGGATACGCACGCATTCTTTCAGATCGAGGACGAATATCTTGCCGTCGCCTGTCTGGCCCGTCTTGGCGCCTTTAATAATGGCCTGAATCGTCGGGTCAACGAAATTCTCATTCACCGCGATTTCCAGGCGCACCTTGCGCAGAAGGTTCCCCATCTCCTTGGCTCCACGATACACCTCCGTCACACCCTTCTGTCGGCCGTGTCCTAGGACTTCGGAGGCTGTCATCAGATTCACCTCGGCCTTATAGAGCTCATCCCGCACCGCCTCGAACCGGGCGGGCTGAATGATTGCAATAATCAATTTCATACTGTCCTCCTTGATTCTGACTATGAACAGGTTTATTCCTTGCAAAATCAATCAGAAGCTTACGTAGAAAATTTCTGCCGACTGGCAGGGTTCGCTCGGCCGAGTCATGGCGAAAATTTTCGAGTGGTCAAGCGAGAGCAAAATTCATTCTATCATCGTATAAGCCCGTTCGTGATGCTGCGATAAATCAAGACCAATCTCCTCATCACCCTCTTCAATCCGTATCCCCAGCATGGCGTCAACGATCTTATAAAGGATAAAAGTAACGATGACGGCGTAGGCAAGGGTTGCGCCTACTGCAATGAGCTGTTTCATGAACAACCCGGAACCGCCAAACAATAGCCCGTCTGCGCCAGCGGCATTGACGGCCCTGGATGCAAACAGCCCGGTAGGGACGGCGCCCCAGCTGCCTCCAACGCAATCACCACCAATCGCATCCAGCGCGTCGTCATATCCCATCTTCGGTTTGATGATAGCTGCGGCCAGGTAACAGAAAACACTGACCATAAGCCCGATAATGATGGCCGGGACAACGCCGACAAAACCTGCCGCAGGCGTGATGGCCACCAAGCCCGCCACGGCGCCTGACGCCACGCCGAACATGGTCGGCTTGCCGACACGGATCCATTCGATCAGCGCCCAGCTAAGGCCGGCCGCCGCGGCCGCTGTATTGGTCACAACAAAGGCATTGGCCGCCAGTCCGTTGGCCCCCAGCGCACTGCCTGCGTTAAACCCGAACCAGCCGAACCATAAAAGGGCCGTTCCCAAAACAACAAACGGAAGATTGTGTGGAGAAGGAACATTCTTGTCCAGGCATTTTCTGCGTCCGATGACGAGAGCGGTCACCAGTGCCGCGATCCCGGCGTTGATGTGGACAACCGTACCACCGGCAAAATCCAAAGCGCCGAGATTACGGATCCAGCCGCCAATGCCCCATACCCAATGGCAGACAGGGTCATACACAAGCGTCGCCCACAAGAGAGTGAAGACAACGAAAGCTGAAAACTTCATGCGCTCGGCAAAAGCGCCGATGATCAATGCCGGCGTAATGATGGCAAACATCGCCTGAAATATCATAAACGCCGTGTGGGGAATAGTCGCCGCGTACTCTGCAAACGGCTCCTGGCCTACACCGTTAAGCCCCACCCATTGCAGGCCGCCGATGAAACCGTTCCCGGGCGAAAACGCGAGACTATAACCAAATAAGACCCACTGCAGGCTCATGACGCATAAAATAATAAAACATTGCATCAATATGCTTAGGATGTTCTTCCTGCGGACCATGCCCCCGTAAAAGAAAGCAAGGCCCGGTGTCATCAGCATAACAAGCGCCGACGACATCAAGACCCACGCCGTATCACCTGGATTCATAAAAAGACCTCCTTAATTCCGCCCCTGGCGGAAACAGACCCTTCACTTATCTGGCATGACCTGGCTCAATCGGACGAAC
>CAZAYJ010000067.1:0-7068 GCA_964489335.1 uncultured Planctomycetia bacterium | reverse complement strand
GTATAAGGGGTAATACGTGAACCACTTTTTGAAATCTTCAAATATTTTCTTCGGTATGCCCATACCATCATCTCCGTCAAATCTACAGGGCTTCCTGAGTCAGGATATCCCGTGTTTCTTCGTATGGACGAGCTGATCGCGCAAGGCCTGCGAAAACTCCTCTCGTGTCAATCCCTGCGTCAGCCGTCCGCCGACAGCCAGAGATACCAAACCCGTCTCTTCGGAAACGACCAAAACGACGGCATCCGTCTCCTCGCTGATACCCAGGGCCGCCCTGTGCCGGGTCCCCAAGGCATGACTAAGATAAGGATTCTGTGCCAGAGGAAACAAACAGCCGGCCGCCGCCAAGGTATTGCCCTGGATGATGACACCGCCGTCATGCAAAGGCGACGGCGGAGTAAAAATGGTCTCAATCAACTCCGGCGTGATCCGCGCCTGGACCAGGATACCGCTGTTGATATAACTCTTGAGCCGATCCTCCCGCTCGATGGCGACAATCCCGCCGATTCTTCTCTGGGAGAGATAAAACAACGATGAACCGAGCTGACGGATCAGCTCGTCGACCTCCTCTTCCTTGAGCCCCGTGCCAAAAAGATGCGGCTGCCCTAACCGGGCAAGACCGAACCGCAATTCCGGTTGGAAAATAACGATGATGGCGATGACCGATATAGCGAAGAGTTTCGTCAGGATCCAATCAAGGGTATTCAAGCCGAGTTTTTGGGCCAGGAAAAACGCGACGACAAGGATGAAGATGCCTTTCCAAACCTGACCGGCGCGCGTCCCCTCGAAAAAAATCATAATCCTGAAAAAAACAAACCACAGGATAGTGATCTCAATGACCGGTTTCAACACCGACCAGTATACGTTAAAAAACTCGACGATCCCGTACCCCATCGCGCTCACCTTCTATAGATAGCATCCCAGACGCGGACCACATCTTTGATCTGACGGACATCGTGCACCCGGACAATGTCGGCGCCCCCGGCGATCGCGGCGCAGACCGCCGCCGCCGTCCCCCAGCGCCTCTCGGAAACCTCTGCACCGAGAATCTTACCGATAAACCACTTGCGGGACACGCCCACGAGGACCGGCCGGCCGAACACTCTCAACTCAGAAAGCTTTTTCATGATCTCGGTGTTATGGGCCAAGGTCTTGCCGAAACCGATGCCCGGGTCGATTATTATTCTATCTTGCCGTATGCCACTATCAAGTGCTTTTTTTATTGCAGTATCTAGAAAAGCCATAATCTCGCCCATCACGTCGCCGTAATCAGGAGACTTCTGCATCGTCCGCGGCGTCCCCTTCATATGCATCAGAACGACACCCGCGCCATAACGGGCGATGACGCCGGCCATCTTTCTATCGCCCCTCAGGGCAGAAATATCGTTGACGATATGGACGCCACAATCAAGCGCGGCGCGGGCCACTTCGCTCTTCGTCGTATCAATGGAAAAAATCGTCCCGGACATGGATTTCATGAATAACTTCAGATACGGCAGGACACGCTTTATTTCTTCTTTTGCAGAAATCCGCCGCGAACCCGGACGGCTGGACTCCCCTCCGATATCAAGGATATCCGCACCCTCATCCGCCATGCGCCGGGCCAAAGCGAGGGCGCGCAAAGGATCAATGCCGAGGAATCCGTCGCCGCTGAAAGAATCCGTCGTGGCATTCAGAATGCCCATGATAAGAGTCCTATGGCCCACGCGCAGACGGCGACGAGCCACATGCAGCGGTACATTCCGACAGTCCGCCTGTAAAACAGACGCCCGGATACTACGGCCAAGTTCCGAAAGACCGAACGGTTGCTTTTTTAATTTAGTCGTCAGGGACGCATACTGGGCGAGAGTCCCTAAAAGAAGGCAGTCGGTGTGGACATCGGTCCCCCTGATCGAGCCGCGGCTCAGGGCGACGTCTCCGCCGAAAGAAAGCATCTCCTGTTTAAGGATATTAGCGCAAAAAGATGGAATATCAGAAACTTTGACGGCGCGCAGGAAGGCCTTGCGGCGCATGATGTTCATGCCGCCCGCATCGACACCGATACGCCTGAATTCCCTCAGGAGATCGGCGGAATTTTTCAAAACGAGAACGCGTGGCACCATAGACGGCTTATGACGCAAAACCCAGAAGCTTCTTGACCTCTTCGGCATCCATGACTTCACGTTCCCGTAAAGTATTGGCCAAAAGCGTCAACTTATCCTTGTTCTGCTCCAAAAGAAGCCTCGCCCGGTTGTAACACGAGTCGATAATTGCCTTGACCTCGTCGTCAATAAGCTTGGCGGTCTCATCGCTGTAATTGCGCTCTTCCGTAAGGTTCTTTCCCAAAAAGACAAGACCCTGCCGATGACCAAGCGTCAGATAACCGACTTTCTCAGACATGCCGAATTCGCATACCATACGGCGGGCCATCTGCGTTGCAACTTCGATATCGTTCTCGGAACCTGTGGTGATATCCTGGAAATTAAGGCTCTCTGAGGCGCGGCCGGCCAAAAGAACTGTGATACGCCCAATTAATTCGCTCTTCATCATGATATACCGGTCCTGCAAAGGCAACTGGAGCGTATAACCGAGGGCCGCGATACCGCGCGGAATAATGGATACCTTGTGCAGCGGGTCGACTTCCGGCGTCAACAACGAGACAAGCGTATGCCCGGCCTCGTGGAAAGCCACGATTTCTTTTTCCTTGGGACTGATCACGCGGCTCTTGCGCTCGGGGCCGGCGACAACGCGCTCAATAGCCGCCTCCATCTCCTTTTTGCCTACGGCTTCTTTATCATAACGCGCGGCCAGGAGGGCGGCTTCATTACAAAGGTTGGCCAGGTCTGCCCCGGAAAAACCGGGCGTCTGCCTGGCAATCGCCTCCAGACTCACGTCCGGCGCCAGCTTGATGTTCGCAGAATGCACCTTAAGAATCGCCTCGCGGCCTTTAATGTCCGGCCTGTCAATCACGACATGGCGGTCGAAACGCCCCGGCCTCAACAAAGCCGGATCAAGAGTATCAGGCCTATTGGTTGCCGCAATAAGGATAATGCCTTCCTGCGGGTCAAACCCGTCCATCTCCACAAGAAGCTGATTTAAGGTCTGCTCACGCTCGTCGTGTCCGCCGCCGATACCGGAAAATCTCAGGCGCCCGACGGCATCGATCTCGTCGATAAAAATGATCGCCCCGCGGCCGAAGGTCTTTGCGGCCTTGCGGGCCTGCTCAAAAAGATCCCTGACGCGCGACGCGCCGACGCCGACGAACATCTCGACAAAATCGGAACCGCTGATATTAAAGAAAGGCACATTGGCTTCCCCGGCGACGGCCTTGGCGATCAACGTCTTACCGCAACCCGGAGGACCTACAAGAAGAACTCCTTTAGGAATCTTGCCCCCCAGGCGCTGGAATTTCTTCGGGTCTTTAAGGAACTCAATAACCTCCTGGAGCTCTTCCTTGGCCTCATCGACGCCGGCCACGTCGGCAAAAGTCACCTTTTCCTTGGAATCCGTTCCCAGGCGCGCCTTCACCTTACCGAAGGACCAGATACGATTCCCCACCTCTGCCCCGCGATAACTGAAATACCACAGGAAGGCGATAAACAAAACAACGGGACCGAGGGAAAAAAGAAGATTCGTCCAGATCGTACGCGCAGGCTTGACCTGAAAGTCGGGCGCGCGGGTCCGCAGTAACGCCAAAAGATCCTTGTCATCAGGAGGGATGTTAACGAAAAAGCGCGAACCGTTAACAAACTCCCCCTGAAGGATATCTTCCGACATCGTAACAACTTTGAGCCGCGACGGATCCTGCGTCAAGACGTGGTAAAACTCACTATAAGAGAGCTCTTTGCGGGCAGCCCCATTATTCTGGATCAGGCCCATCAGATAAAGGGTGCCGACGATAAATAGAACCCACACAAAAACAGAGAAACTATTTTTGTTGAATCGCTGCATCGGAGCATGTTTCATCTTGCGGGAATTGGAATTTTTCATAGTTGTCCTATTATAACCTAATGCCTGTCAAATGCAAATCATCTTTTGGAAACGGTCGTCGCCCGAGCCCGCCCTTCCCTGTTGCCGACGCCTTTATGCTTCTTGTGTTGAGACCGATAAAAGATTACACGGCAAAAAAAGAGAGCGCGCGGGCCTTTCGATACCATCACTTCCCCTGGCAAATGAACCTCTGATCCGGCAGGACGGCCGAATAAAAGATCTTCCAGTTCGGAGGCATGCCGAAACCCGATAAGCCCGGAAATCCCCGTCAACGATGCGATGGCCGATCTCCAGACCACCCGCCTCAGCGCAATGTCCAGAGACTTCAGCGGCGCTTCGGCAATCACCAAACGGTCCCTATACATCCGGCCGTGAGTCTTTAGAAAATCCGAGGCCTGCCTGTCCAGATAATCATAATCTGCACCCGCCAATAAGGCCGTATGCACGAGGGCCTATCGGACGTTGGCATTGAATTCCTTCTCAAGAAAAGGCAAAAGTTTAAGACGGACCTTATTGCGCAGATAAATCTTTTGTGCGTTCGTTTCATCTGTCCGGTAATCCATCTTCTCCTGGCGCAAATACTTCAGAATATCCTGCCTGGAAACCCCGATCAACGGACGGACAATTCTCACGGCCCCCTGATGCCTTACCGGCAAGATAGCGGCCAGCCCCCATAATCCGCTGCCGCGCAAAAGACGCATGAGGACCGTTTCCGCTTGGTCGTCGCGTGTATGCCCCAGAGCCATGACGTTCGCCCCTGTGCGGGCGCAAATCTTCATGAGAAAATCATAGCGGGCGCGGCGCAAAAAATCCTCCGATGGACGGCGGCGCGCCGGCTTGGCCTTCAATCGTTCCGTAAAAAAAGGATACCCCATGCCCCCCGCCAGGCGCCTGACGAATGCCACATCGCGCCCGGAATTCCTGCGGATGCCGTGGTCAAAGGAAGCGACGAAAATATCCAAGCCAAAAACGCCCTGAAGACGTTTCAAAATGCTCAAAAGGGCAACGGAGTCCGGTCCTCCAGAAACAGCCGCCAGAACCTTATCCTGCGGCGAAAACATCCGATAAGCCTCTACGGTCTTTTTGACGCTAAGTAACATGGACAATGCCCCCTGCCTCGAGGCGGATTTAAGCCGGCGGGTTACCGTATCTAAATTGACGAACAACGTTGGGATGGGAAAAGAAATAAATCAAACCGAGGTAATAGGACAAAGACAAGGCGATCCCGCCGATCAGAAAAACGACGGGAACGGCCGTCATGACTTCCTGGGCCAGAAAAACGTTGAGGAAAATATTAACCAGCAGATTGATGAGGTAAACGGACATGACGACGCGCAACGTCTGACGCGCCCAGTCTTTCAGATGCAGGGCGCCGATCCCGCAGACAACCCAAGAGAGAAAAATCAAAAGGTTTACGATAGATGACATCCAGAAAAGAGGCAGAGAAACCATGCCGGCAGGCATGACGGCGGCCACGTCCGGAAGATTCCTCAAACTCATGAGCGCCATGGAGAGCACCATCAGAAAAGCGTTAAAAGCGCCGAAAGCAATCAGAGAAATCGAAAAAATAACGACCCCTCTGGACCGAGTGATAAACTTGTAAACCACAGGCTCTCCTTGTCAGCATCGGCCCACGAGATCAAAAACCGACGCGCTCAAATTAACTGCATGCATTGGGACGTATTGGCCGTGAAATTACCGCCTGCCGTCACATTATAACGGCAACTGACGGCCTGAAAACTCTGGTAAGTCGTTCTTGTGGCACTTGCCACAGGAAAACCGGCCCCGTCAAGATCTGTCCCTCCGAGGGCCGAATAAGTGAAGAACTTTGCCGGCGGGAGATTGATATCCAGGAGGCTGCTGTCGCTGGTATAGACGGCATAACTGACGGCGTATCTTAACTGGGCGCGGCGCAAAGCTCCTAAAACCGTCTTGGCTTCATTCACCCTTGCACGTTCCGTCCCTTTGATCAACAGAGGTAAGGCGATACTAGCCAGAACGCCCATGATGACCACAATTGCGACAAATTCAATCAGGGTGAATCCCTTGTGTTTCACTATGGACAGGTTGTGACTCTTTGCCTCCATTACAAAAAATTTTATCACATTCTAAAAAAAAGAGCAATGTCGAAAATGTGGACGACGGCCGCCGCGCGACTTCAGCCAGAGATATCCTGGGACGCATCCGGCAGAATGTGGTCCTTCATACGCAAAGTATACCCCAGCCCTCCTACTCCCTTAATCACCAGGGGGATCCTGTCGGCATCGCTGGATATCCATATCTCAAATTTGCGAGGTTCGCTGGTAAAATGATAGGCCTTGTATTTTTTGCCGGCAACTTCAATGTCATCCAACGACGCCAAAGAAACCTTGTAAACATCCGGCAGCCGGATCTCATACGTCCACCCCGGCGCTAGATTCTCTACGCGGCGCAGATAAAAAGGCAACAGGATCGCATTGTGAATCGGACCGTCTGCCGTAAACTTGTACTCTTTGACCTGTTTTCCGCCGATGAATTTCCGGATGACCAGAGTATGTTGCGCCGCCGAATATTCTTCCGTAAGATTTTCTTTAGAAAAGACCCACGAGATATTCCGTTCCACCCTGACCGGCAGTCCGGTTTCTGGATCTGCGTAGATCTGCTCGTTGTCGTCGAAGCCGGGGATAATGGTCCTGAAAGTGATGAGATTAAGCCGGCGCCCCTCAAAATCAACCGGTCCAAGGTCGCGATACTGCGCCCGGCCGATGGGAGAAATCGCATACGCGATCTCTTCTCCTTTATATTCCGAGGGAGATACCACAGGGACAAAGCACAGAAAAAGAAAGAAGACAAACGCGCCGCGCCTCATTCTCATCCTTGTCTCCATGCGTCTTCTTTGCACGGCTAATAGCAAAATCCCGTCAGGACCCAAGGTCTCTGACGGGATAGTTGAGAGCCTTGTTGTTGGCCCATTGATTCAACGCTCGCGTTTTTGCCCATCAGGCAAAAAAATACGGCATTATCATCGGGACAAAACTTGCAAGGAAAAACTCTCAAATGCAAATTATGGTGGCGGAGAGTGGATTTAAACCACCGACCAAGCGGGTATGAGCCGCGTGC
>CAZAYJ010000066.1:0-7091 GCA_964489335.1 uncultured Planctomycetia bacterium | reverse complement strand
GCATGGGATCCATTCCCGCAGACCTTAATTCCAGACGCGGCCGGGTCCTTGGCGTCGAGGCACGCGGCAAAAACCAAACTATCAAGGCCCTTGTGCCCTTAGCCGAGATGTTCCGTTATGCCACGGACCTGCGTTCCATGACCGGCGGCCGGGGCAGCTACACGATGCGTTTTTCTTCCTATGAAGAGGTTCCGGCGAAGATCTCCCAGGGGATCGTTGCCCAGAATCCTCGCCACAAACACGAAGAGGAGTAATATGAAAGCATGTGTTTTCGGCGTCCCCGACTTTCCTTTCGGCAAAAAGGCGCTTGTCGAACCCCGCTTGAAGAAAATAGAAGAACTTTACCGGGCCAAGAAGGTGACGCAGATCCAGATGGAGTTTGTCACGGAAAAGGACCTGAAGACTGCAGACGCGATCGTCTGCCCTGAAGGCAAGCGGCTAGATCTCTTGATCCTCGATATGGAGATCCTCGAGGGTAAGCTTGAAAGGCAGCCTTCGGACCAGGAAAAGGCGCTTTTGGAGCGCGCTAAAAAATACATGGAGAAGGAAACGCCTTTGTCTTTGGGTTATTTTTCTCTCGACGAGAAAAAGTGGCTGGCCAATAATAATTTTGTTTCCGTCAAACCCGTTATTTTTGTCCCGGAGGCCCAGATGGCCGATGTCGCATCGGTGGCGCGTAAGGCCTATGATGAGGCGGGGATGATCTGTTTTCTGACGGGCGGCGACAAGGAGGCCCGCGCCTGGGAAATCCGCAAAGGTGCGACGGCTGTCGAGGCCGCGGAGGCCATCCATTCTGATATCGCCAGAGGTTTCATCCGGGCCGAGGTTATGGATTACGATGCGTTAGTGAAGACAGGCAACGTTCACCAGGCGAAATCCTCAGGCCTCCTGCGCCAGGAAGGGAAGGATTACATTGTTAAAGACGGCGATATCATAGAATTCAAATTCAGCGTGTAACTTTTCGGAGATAACCGAGGATAAAGAGAAATGGAGAGCGCGTGCTGAAGATTAAAAGAGCATTGATCAGCGTTTCGGATAAGACGGGCGTCGTTGAGCTTGCAGGAGTCCTGAGGGATTTCGGCGTTGAGATTGTTTCGACCGGCGGCACAGCCAGGGTCCTGAAGGAAGCGGGGGTCCCTGTTATCGAGATGTCGGATTACACGGGTTTTCCTGAAATGCTCGACGGCCGCGTCAAGACTCTGCATCCGAAGATCCATGGCGGCCTCCTGGCGCGCCGCGACGACCCCGAACATTTGAAACAGCTAGAGAGTTGCGGGATCGGCCTGATCGATATGGTCGTGGTCAATCTTTATCCTTTTGAGAAGACTGTGGCGAAGGCCGGCGTCTCCGACGAAGAGGTGATCGAAAATATCGATATCGGCGGGCCGTCGATGTTGCGTTCTGCGGCAAAAAATCATGCGGCCGTCGCCGTTGTGTGCCGGCCGCAGGCGTATCCTGCCATTATCGCCGCGCTCAAAAAGAACGACGGGTGTCTTCCTGTCCCGCTCCTCAAGGGGCTGGCTGCGGATGTCTTTGAGCTGACGGCGCGCTACGATGCGGCCATTGCGCGGTATTTAAAAGGAACACAGATTCCGGCCGCGCCAGACGACCGGCTTGGCGAGTGCCTGAATATGGCCCTGTCGAAGGCGGCATCGCTGCGCTATGGAGAGAATCCCCATCAGCGGGCGGGTCTCTACCGCTGGCTGGGGTCTGAATCTGTCGCCACCCTGGTTAATGCCTTGCAGCTTCATGGTAAAGAGCTTTCGTTTAACAATTATCTGGACCTCAATGCTGCCCTGGAGAACCTCCGCGGTTTCACCGGTCCTTGCGCCTGCGTCATCAAGCATACCAACCCTACGGGGGTGGCACATGCCAAGACTCTCCAGAGGGCGTTTCGCGATGCATGGAAGAGCGATCCGCTTTCGGCTTTCGGCGGGATCGTCGGCCTTAACAGGATGGTGGACGTCGAAACGGCCCGGGCGATTTTAAAGAGCGGATTTCTGGAATGCATTCTGGCGCCGGCATATGACCCGGAGGCCCTGGCCTTGCTTAAAACCAAGAAGAATTTGCGTCTTCTTCAGATGCCTGTGGGGGTTTCTGCGGACCCTGAGCCATGGGATATCAAGAGGATCGACGGCGGTCTTCTTGTCCAGGACAAGGATGCAGGGGATGCCGACATAAAAGACTTTAAGATCGTCACGCGCAAAAAACCGACGCGCATGCAGATGGTTTCTTTGTTGTTCGCCTGGCAAGTCGTCAAGCACGTCAAGTCCAATGCGATCGTCCTGGCGCGCGGCACCGCGACCGTCGGTATCGGCATGGGTGAGACCAGCCGCGTGGATTCGATGTTTATGGCCGTCAAGCGAGCGGCCCGGCGTAGCCACGGAGCGGTGTTGGCCAGCGACGCCTTCTTTCCCAAAGCCGATAACGTTGCCTTGGCCAAAAAGGCAGGGATCAAGGCCGTTATCCAGCCCGGCGGCTCCATCGCTGACGAAGAGATCATCCGCGCCGCCGACAAAGCGCGGATCGCCATGGTGTTCACAGGCGTCAGACATTTCAAGCATTAACGAGCCGCAACTTACGGAAGGCGCCCTTAAAGCGGCAGGTAAACGTAAGTTGTCCGGCCGAGTAAACTCTCTTGCCCGTGATGCGGTGATGATTGATCGTATTCATTGGTGGGGGTAAATTCGCACGAAGGACTTGTGTTGTTTGATGGCTTCATAAGTCGTGCGCTTATTTATGACCTACGAAAACGCCCTGGCGTATCTGGAAAAGCTGATCAATTACGAGCGCCGCCCGCCGCAGACATACCGGATGGTGTTTAAACTTGAGCGGGTGGCGGCCTTCCTGCAATTTTTGGGAAATCCCCAGAACACGCTTTCCATTGTCCATGTCGCGGGCACCAAAGGGAAGGGGTCCACCTCTTGTTTTATCGCGCAGATCCTTCGAGAGGCTGGTTACCGCACAGGTCTTTATACATCGCCGCACCTGCATGACATGCGGGAGCGTATCCGCATCCTCGACCCGAGCCATACGGCCGAAGACCATGCGATGTTTCCGGGGATGATCCTTAAGAACGATTTTGCCGGCCTCCTGGAAGGTCTCACGGATGCGCTTGAGTCCTTTGGGCGTTCCTCGTCGTCCTACGGCCCTTTGACATTTTTCGAGGTTTTGACGGCGATGGCGTTCAAATATTTTGCCGATAAAAAAACAGATATTGTCGTACTGGAGACGGGTCTGGGGGGGCGCCTGGATGCGACCAATGCGGCGCCGTCTCTGGTGACCGTGATTACGCCGGTCAGTTATGACCACGAACATATTCTGGGTCATACGCTTCCGGAGATCGCTTTTGAAAAGGCCGGTATCATCAAGGAAACCAACCGAAAGACGCCTGAAGGGTTTGGCATCTGCGTCAGCGCGCCGCAAATGAAAGAAGCGGCCCAGGTGATCCGGCGGCAGTGCCGGACGTTCGGCACGATGCTTTTTTTGATGAATAAGGATTTCCGCTGCAAACAGATGTCGCATGATCTTTTGACTCAGCGGTTCTTTTACCGCGGGCTCAATAACGGCTCTCATTTTTTCGACATCCGCATGCTGGGAGAACATCAACTCACTAATGCCTCAACAGCGCTGGCCGCGGTTGAGGCATTGGGCCTTCACGGTATCCGCGTGCCTCTTGAGGCGATGACAGCGGGCTTGAAGAATGCCTACTGGCCGGGGCGGCTGGAAGTGGTTTCTACCCGGCCCTTTATCATCCTCGACGGCGCCCACAACCGGGAGTCGGCATATCGCCTGGCCCGCTTCATCGGCCGGGAATTCGAAGGTTTTAAAAAGTGGCTTGTCTTCGGCGCTTCGTCGGACAAGGACCTCAAGGGGCTTTCGGAACTTCTGGGGACGATGGCGGACCGGGTGATTCTCACAAAAGCCAACCATCCCCGGGCGGCGGATCCCGAAAAACATCTGAAGGGATTGTTTAATAAACAGGTTCCTGTCGTGACGCATTCCGTGGAAGAGGCTCTGGAGATCCTGGACCGTCAGATGCAGCGCCATTGTTCTCGGCATGCTCGTCTTCTTCCGCCGCAGGAAGTGGCTGTGAGCACGGGGGCTCTTTTTGTCGTCGGAGAGGCCAGGTCTTTATGGCAGCATTAGCGTCGACGATCGATACGATCGCCGCGATTTCCACGCCTGTCGGCCAAGGGGCGGTGGGGATCGTGGGTTTGAGCGGCCCAGGGGCCATTGCCGTCGCCGATGCCGTTTTTTCGTCGAAAAAAGGCAGGCCGTTGTCCGCCGCGCGGACGTTTTCCATCTCTTACGGCTGGATCGTGCGGGATAAGCAGGCATTTGAGCGTGCCGGCCGGATGCCTGCGTCGTCCGGCCTGCGTCATTCGGGCGGGGTGGTTGTAGACGAAGTCATCGTTTCTCTGATGCGTTCGCCGCACAGCTACACGCGCGAAGACGTCGTTGAGATCAATTCCCACGGCGGGCCGCGGGTCTTGTCCGCCATCCTGGAATTGTTGCTGGAAAAAGGAGCAAGGCTTGCCGATCCCGGTGAATTTACGCGACGGGCATTTCTTAACGGCCGGCTGGACCTTGCCCAGGCAGAAGCTGTCCTGGATATTATCCAGGCCAAGAGCGACCTGGCTTTGAAGAACGGCCTGACGCAGCTTTCCGGCGGACTTTCGGGCAGGATAAAGGCCTTGCGGCGTCGCCTGATTGATGTCTTGGCGGATATTGAAGCGCGGCTTGATTTTTCCGAAGAAGAATTGTCTTCTTTTTGTGAATCCTCGGTGCGGGCCGCTGTGACAGGGGCCTTAGACGAGCTTAAGGAGTTGCTTGAAGGAAGTTTCTGCGGCCGGATCGTCCGCGAAGGGCTCAAGGTCGTGATCTACGGGCGACCCAATGTTGGTAAGTCGTCTTTACTTAATGCGCTCCTGCGGACACAAAGGGCGATCGTAACGGACATCGCGGGTACGACACGCGATACGATCGAAGAGTGTGTTTCGATCAGGGGGCTGGCGGTTTGTTTCGTGGATACGGCGGGGATCCTCGAGGCACACGATGAGATCGAGCGTCTCGCGCTGGAACGGACACACAAGGCCATCGAGGCATGCGACCTGCTGTTGTTCGTGCTTGACGGCTCGGTGTCCATAGGACAGGAGGATGAAACGCTTTTGTCGCAGCTTGCCCCGGCGAAAAAATTGATCGGCGTTGTCAACAAGAGCGACCTGTCTGTCCAAGCCGATCCTGTCAGGCTGCGGTCTTTGTTCGGCACAAGGCCTTTGGTTGAGGTGTCTGCCCTGAAGGGGACGGGCATTAAACAGTTGGAAGAGGCCATCGTCGGGGCGGTGTTTCATGATCCGGCTCTTTTGTCCTCCGACCTTTTGGTTTCCAATGTCCGCCATATCGGCATCCTTAAGGATGCCGCCGCATCGTTGGAACGATCAGCCGATTCTTTGCAGAAAGGCCTTTCGCCGGAATTTATTGCTGCGGACCTTCGCCGCGCGGCCGACAGTCTTGGAGAGCTGACAGGGGAGGTTTTTCACGAGGATGTCTTGGATGTCATTTTTTCAAAATTCTGCATCGGCAAATGAAACGAGGACGACATGGATAAACAAAAACTGATTAAAGCTGTCAGGATGATCCTTGAGGCCGTCGGGGAAGACCCTCAGAGACAGGACTTGCTTGAGACCCCTGAACGTGTCGCGGAAATGTATGCGGAGATTTTCTCCGGTCTTTCGGCCGACCCCAAAAAGGAGCTTGAGGTCATCCTGGATCAGAAACATGAGGAGATTGTGCTGTTAAAAGACATCCCGCTTTATTCTATCTGCGAGCATCATCTCCTGCCGTTTATCGGTTGCGCGCACGTCGCCTACATTCCCAAAGGCGGCCGTGTGACAGGTTTGAGCAAGATTGCGCGGGTGGTCGATATCCTTTCCCGCCGGCCGCAGGTCCAGGAGCGTCTGACGACCCAGATCGCCACGATCATCATGGAGACTCTCAAGCCGTTGGGGGTCATGGTCGTGATCGAAGCCGAGCATTTATGCATGAGCATGCGGGGCGTCAAGAAGCCCGGCATCACCACCGTGACCAGCGCGGTGCGGGGGGTCTTTAAAGAGAATGAAAAGACAAGGTCCGAAACCCTCGCCCTGATGAAGAGCGGACGCTAAGACCCTCCTGGCGTCTGCGGGAAATCGGTTTCTTCCGACGGAGAATCCGTCCATTTTTTTGCACGAAGGCCTGTGTCCGCTCCAAATATCTCTTGAAAGTTGCTGTCAAAGGAATAGAATAGCTTTAAAAGACAGAGGATTGGGTTCAGGAGGTGCGCCATGGCTAAGATGAAAAAGGGGTCGCGGCTTGTGTGTGTGCCTTGTGGCAGGGAGGTCATTGTGGATGCCTGCGGGATTTCGCAACAGACCATCTGGTGCTGCGGCAAGCCCATGGCCCACAGGAGAAAGACTTCTTCGAAAAAATCATCCGGCAGAAAGAGGGCCGGGAAAAAATAGGCCTCATTCGCTCCGGTTCATCCCTTGTTTTGCCGCCTGATGTCTGCCTTTGTGTCGCAAGGGATGGGGAGCTATTTTCGGGACGACGATGCGATACAGCCAGGGCCGGTTGGGCCGCATTTTTCTTGTCAAATTCGAGAACAAGGATGATATCCTGCAGTCTTTGGAAGGGTTTGTCAGGGAGAAGCGCCTGCAGAGTGCGTCCTTGTTTTTCTCGGGGCATTCCACCGGGGCCAATTGGTGACCGGCCCCAAAAAGGCCGTCGTGCCGCCGGAACCGAACTGGAAACCTTTTGACAACGGCTGGGAAGTTATGGGCATGGGAACGGTGTTTCCGGGCCGGAAGGGGCCCCAGATCCACATGCATGTGGCGATGGGGAAGAAGAACAAGGCTTTGACCGGGTGTGTGCGTAAAAAAGTGGAAGTTTTTATGGTCATCGAGGCCGTCGTTTTCGAACTCAAAGGCGTCAAGGCCAGAAAAGACTTAGACCCGAGGACGGGGCTGAATTTGTTGAAGATATTGGGGTAGGGTGGTCTTGGGAAATTAACATGACGCCTTGTGTAAGCAGCTAACCCACAAGGAAGGGGT
>CAZAYJ010000065.1:0-7167 GCA_964489335.1 uncultured Planctomycetia bacterium | reverse complement strand
AAAAAGGCTGGTAAAAAATGTCTAGAACTCCTTTGAGCGTCGTCATCCTTACAAAGAATGAAGAAGAGAATATCGCAGCCTGTATCCAGTCTCTGAAGGGCTGGGCCGATGAGATCATCGTCGTAGACGATATGAGCTCTGACAAAACGGTACCTATCGCCCAAGAACTGGCGGATAAAGTCCTCATTAAAAAAATGGATGTTGAAGGCACGCATCGTAACTGGGCCTACGCGCAAGCCAGAAATACGTGGGTGTTAAGCCTGGATGCAGATGAAACCGTGACGCCGGAGCTTCGGACAGAAATATCGGCCGCCATTGCCTCAACGGAGCACGCCTGTTTTTCCGTGCCTTTGCGTAACTATATAGGGAACCGTTGGGTGCGTTACGGCGGGTGGTATCCGGCAGCCAAGGTGAGGCTCTTCGATAAGAATAAATTCAAATATGAAGATTCTGTCGTCCATCCAAGGGCTTTTGTCGACGGCACCTGCGGCCACTTAAAATCTGATATTGTCCATAAAGGATATCCGGATTTCGGCCACTTTTTAGCCAGTCTCAATCGTCAGACAACGTTGGAAGCCCAGAAATGGGTTACAACGAACAGAAAGATGGGGCGCGGCAGGATCGCCTGGAGGGCGATTGATCGTTTCTTTAGACGTTACATCGGAAAGAAGGGGTGGAAAGACGGCTATGTCGGTTTTATGGTGGCCTTTTACGATACGATGTATCAGCTAATCAGTTATGCGAAATTCCGCCAAATACTGGATGAGAAAGCGCAGAAAAAAGAATTATGAAAGTTTTAGGCATCGCAGCTCCTTTCGGGCATGACGCGTCGGCAGCGATCATCGTTGATGGCAAAGTTGTAGCGGCCGTTGAAGAAGAGCGTTTTTCACGCAGGAAACACGCCAAAGACGAATGTCCCCATGCATCCGTAAAATTCTGTTTAAAAACGGCTGGCTTGAAACCGCAGGACATTGATGCGGTGGCTTTCCCATGGGCTTTATCGGCATTACGCCAAAAGCGCTGGGAATATTTCTTTCGTACTTTTGTTTCGAATCCTTCGCGGGCCTACAAGAAATTCTTCCGCAACGCCAAGGAGTACCGGGGCCAGGCTGCTTTCATTGCCAAAACCCTGCGCGAGAGCGGATTCGACAACCATCGGCCCAAAATCCACTGGATCGAACACCATATCGCCCATGCATCGTCAAGCTATTTCCTTTCAGGCTTCAATAAGGCCGCCGTGTTGTCTATCGATGGGGGTGGTGAAATCACCTCGACCTTGATCGGTCGGGCCAAAGACGCAACAATCAACAAAATCAACGAAATCGTAGCGCCGGATTCCCTCGGAAATTTTTATTCAACGATGACGGAATATCTTGGTTTTGAGCGGGAAGATGGCGAATATAAAGTCATGGGTATGGCGCCTTATGGAGACGCCTGGAAAATTAATCTGGACCATATTCTCTGGTGGGATAATCGTTGCAGAACCTATAGGTGTAACGACGACTATGTTTGGGTTTCCAGGAGCAGACGAGCGAGGCCGGACAAGGTCTATTCCAAAAAGATGATAAAGGAATTCGGGCCCGAGCGAGAGGGCGACGAACTTAATGTGCCCTACATCCATATCGCGGCTGCAACTCAAAAAAAACTTGAAGACATAACTCTCAGACTTCTTGAGACTTATTTAACCGGAGAACTCAAAAACCACGGAAATCTGTGTTTTGCGGGCGGTTGCGCCCTTAATGTTTCATTAAATCGTATTTTATTGAAACATCCTCTTGTCAAAAATTTATGGGTCCAGCCAGCTTCCCACGATGCGGGCGGCTCTATCGGTGCCGCCGCCTACGTTGCCGCCCAACTCGGCGACCGCATCGCTCCCATGGAACATGTCTATCTAGGTCCTGAATTTACCAATGCTCAGATAGAGTCCGTGCTCAAGACCTCTGGCTTTCGGTTTGAGAAGTGCATCGATATCTGCGAGACGGCGGCATCGCTCCTGAAGGAAGGCAAGATTGTCGGCTGGTTCCAGGGAAGGATGGAGTGGGGTCCCAGGGCCCTGGGCAATAGGTCCATCCTGGGGAACCCGACCATCCGGGGAACCAACGACCGTATCAACGCTATCATCAAGTTCCGCGAAAGATGGCGACCGTTCTGCCCGTCCATGCTCAAGGAATACGCCGCCGATATCCTGGGATCTGATCACCCTGCACCTTTCATGACGTTCGCCTTTGACGTGGCACCCCACTGGAAGGAACGAATTCCCGAAGCCGTCCACGTGGATGGTACCTGCAGGCCGCAAGTTGTCGATGAACGCCACAACCCCAAATTCCACCGCTTGATCAGTCTCTTTCACAAGAAGGCCGGAGTTCCAGTCGTCATCAATACATCCCTAAACAGGCGCGGAGAACCCATGATCTGCTCGCCTGAAGATGCCATCCTTATGTTCCGGGAATCAGGCCTGGAATATCTGGCTATGGGGGATTATCTGGTCAGAAAATCATGACGGACCCCAAAAAACGCAAACATAGCACAACATTCAGGATATTATTTTGCGATGATATCGTGCCGCGATGCGTCCCCTTAACTTATCGTCTTTATCTTTTGGTCGTTAAATGGAGCAGATCTCTGGCCAAACGGATTCCAAATAGAAAATCCAGGACAACAGTAAAAATGCAGGAGGACGCATTTACGCGAGAGACGTGTTTCGGTTCAGTCAAAACCCCCATCATCAATAAAACGTTTATGGAACGGGAGGCCGATCTTGCCGAACCCCGCACTCATGCCTTAGCGGTTGCTTTAGAAGATCTTCGCACAAAACTCCAGTCATCAGGATTAAGATGCACTTCTGCCGCGGGCAGCTTTAAGGCTAAAGATTTTATATTGGAGAAGGAACGCAACAAACTCTGGGAGAATGCCTGGATATTGACCCATGCGATGCCGCGGGCCAGCGATATCGTTCTGGACCTCGGAGGCGCTTCTACGGTATTCTCCTTTTACCTGGCTTCATTGGGATCTCCGACACACGTTCTTGATTACGACTGGGGTCAACACGGCTTAATCTATAATGCCAGATATGTGGGGCGTCGCATGGGATGGGATATGCATCTTTACAACCGCAATCTCGCCAGGTCCTTGCCGTTCCAGGATGAAAGTTTCGACAAAATATATTGCATCTGCGTTCTGGAGCACTTGCCTCCAGAGGTCCGACGTAAGACGATGCAAGAAATCAAGAGGACACTAAAACCGGGTGGGCTGGTGGCCATGACATTCGATTATGATGCGGGGCGTAATGATCCACGGCTAGACAAGGGGTTGCGTTACGGCCAAAAGGACCGACTGCTACGCGATGTCGTCGAACCAGCAGGCATGGAGATCGTCGGCAATCAAATTCTTTTCGACAACTGCCCAGATAACTTTTTTTTGGGCAGCCTGTTCATGAAAAAATAAATCAGCGGAGTTATTTATGGTCGTTCTCGGTATTTGCGGAGCACTGACACACGATCCATCGGCAGCCCTTATCATTGATGGTAAGATCATTGCTGCGGCTGATGAGGAGCGTTTTACAAGAAAAAAACATGCCGAAGGTCAATTGCCGGTCAATGCCATACGTTTTTGTCTCGAGACTGCCGGCTTGTCACCGAAAGATATTGATCATGTCGCCTATCCATGGTCGACAAGTATCTACCATCAACTGAAATGGAGGGTAGCCAGAAGAATTTTGATCAAAAGGACTTCGCGCGCCTTTAAGGTTCTCACCCAAGAAAAGAGGAAAAACGAAACCGCATTAAAAAAACTTTATGACACTTTGGAACAGGTTCATATTGATCGCTTAGGCGTCAAGATACACCTAATCGAGCATCATATGGCTCATGCCGCCAGCGCCTATTATTTTTCCGGCTTTGAGGATAGCGCCATCCTGTCTCTGGATGGCGCCGGCGAGCTTACTACATGTCTTTTCGCTGAATCAAAGAACGGAAAAATTGAAAAGTTGCATGAAATCGTTTTCTCGGATTCCTTGGGGTATTTTTATTCTACGGTCACGGCGTATCTAGGTTTTGAAATTGGCGACGGCGAATATAAAGTCATGGGTATGGCGCCTTATGGAGACGCCGGCAAGATCTCCATGTCTCACATCATCTGGCCGAAAGGCAGAGATTTTCGAATTGCAGATGACTATGTGTGGCCTATCCGCACCCAACGCTATCATCCCGATGTCCTCATCCCTAAAAAAATGGTGGAAGAGTGGGGGCCGCCTCGCACGGGAGACAGTCTGACTGAACCCTATATCCACATTGCAGCGGCCACCCAGAAGACTTTCGAAAATATTGTCCTGCATCTCTTGAATAATCACCTGCAAAAATCCCTGGAACACTCAGGTCATCTTTGTTTTGCAGGAGGGTGTGCTTTAAACGTTTCAATCAACAGGAGGCTGATTCAGCATCCTCTGGTCAAACAGTTATGGGTCCAGCCGTCGTCGCACGATTCCGGGACTTCGCTGGGTGCCGCCGCCTACGTTGCCGCCCAACTCGGCGACCGCATCGCTCCCATGGAACATGTCTATCTAGGTCCTGAATTTACCAATGCTCAGATAGAGTCCGTGCTCAAGACCTCTGGCTTTCGGTTTGAGAAGTGCATCGATATCTGCGAGACGGCGGCATCGCTCCTGAAGGAAGGCAAGATTGTCGGCTGGTTCCAGGGAAGGATGGAGTGGGGTCCCAGGGCCCTGGGCAATAGGTCCATCCTGGGGAACCCGACCATCCGGGGAACCAACGACCGTATCAACGCTATCATCAAGTTCCGCGAAAGATGGCGACCGTTCTGCCCGTCCATGCTCAAGGAATACGCCGCCGATATCCTGGGATCTGATCACCCTGCACCTTTCATGACGTTCGCCTTTGACGTGGCACCCCACTGGAAGGAACGAATTCCCGAAGCCGTCCACGTGGATGGTACCTGCAGGCCGCAAGTTGTCGATGAACGCCACAACCCCAAATTCCACCGCTTGATCAGTCTCTTTCACAAGAAGGCCGGAGTTCCAGTCGTCATCAATACATCCCTAAACAGGCGCGGAGAACCCATGATCTGCTCGCCTGAAGATGCCATCCTTATGTTCCGGGAATCAGGCCTGGAATATCTGGCTATGGGGGATTATCTGGTGAAAAAGAATTAACAATCCCTGAGAATCACTTCTTAAGGAATTCAAAAAATCGTCTTTCATTGAGCTGGGCCAAGGCATCTTCGGGCAGGAGCCCTCTCAGGCAGGCGATGTCCTGGCAAGTTTTATTATAGCGGAAATACTGGTAACAAGGCTGACAAGGGAGCTGCCGGGACAAGACGACAGCATTCTCTCTTAGAGGATAAGGCCCATAAACTTTCGGGTCGGCAGGCCCGTAAAAAACAGCCATCGGAACATCCTGGCAGGAAGCAATATGGGCAAGCCCCCCGTCGTTTCCGATAAACAGAGCGGCGTGTTGGATGATGGATGCGGCCTGGGCGATATCTGTTTTTCCGCAGAGAGGAATGATGTGCGCAGGTAAACCGGAAAAAAGCTTTTCGAAACGCCGCTCGTCCTCTGTTCCCAGAAGCACGACAGCACCCGAATCGAAAAAGACTCCCAGTAACTTTAAAAACTGCACAAAATATTCCGGCGGCCATTGTTTGTAATAAGCATCCGTGCCCCACGTCGCGCCTCCGCCGGCCGAAACCACAATATAGCGTCCGCCGTCCCAGCCGCCGTCCTTCAGGAGCTTCTCTGTAGATGCCGCCACATCCGATGCAATCTTTAACTCTGGTTTTTTGTCGACGATGTCCAGCCCGATCAATCCGGCCAGATCGCATGTGTATTCAATAACACTCTTACCGCTGTATCCTTGCTCAGGAAGGTTGAGAGGCTTGTTAAGGAAAATATTCCTATTTTTGTAATTGAACCCGGCGATCACGGGAATACGCAAAAAGAATTTGGCCCAAAAAGAATATTCGGGCTGCATGGAAAAATCAAAAGCCATATCATAATGCTTTCGGCCGCAATAAAACAGGAGCTTTAATTTTTCACGCAAGACATCGATCTTAGGCATGCGTTTCCATAAGTCCTTATCAATGACATGGATCTCATCGACATATGGACAGAGCTGCATGAGCCGGCGGGACCTGGGACCGATAATCACATCCAGCCGTTCAGCGTTGCGCTGAACTTTTAAGGCCTTGAGCAGCGGAAAAATAAAAAGTGTATCGCCGATCCCATAGGGCTGGACGATAAGAATGCGTTCTTTACGCGTTCGATTTTCCATGCTATCATTTTTATCATTATTACATACGATGTCAATCAGTTATGTGAAACAGCGGCTTTGAGCCCGTACGGCCACAAAATCCATGAAATTCATATTTCTTGATAGAGACGGTGTCATCAACAAATACCCCGGCGACGGCAAATATGTGGCCCGCTTGCGCGATTTCCGTTTTCTACCCGGCTCTTTACGTGCTATAAGACTTTTGACACAAGCAGGATATCGTATCTTTGTAATATCCAACCAGGCAGGTGTCGCCAAAGGGCATTATTCCAAAGAAACACTGGACAAAATGACAGACCGCATGCTGACTCAAGCCAGACAACAGGGAGGTAAGATCGAAAAAACTCTGTATTGTCTGCATACCGACACGATGAACTGTACCTGCAGAAAACCCAAAGACGGACTTCTGAAACAGGCGACCAAAGGCCAACAAGTGGATAAGAGCCATTCATACTTTATCGGCGACAGTCTCAGAGATGTCAAGGCGGGAAAGCTTTTCGGTTGCAAGACGATCCTTGTGCTTTCCGGCCGCGAGAAAATTGAAAATGCCGGCGGCTGGGATGTCTTGCCGGATTTCATCGCCAAGAATCTCCTGGACGCCGCCAGACACATCGTCGGAAATAAATACGAAAGGGCTTAAAATAGCCAACAGGCAAATGATTTTCTTATGGATAGACCAAACCGAAATATGCAGGTTGTTATTTTGGCTGGCGGAAGAGGGACGCGGCTGGGATATCTGACGGATACCATTCCGAAACCCATGGTGCCCATCCACGGAAAACCTTTTCTGCTTTACGAGCTCCAACTGCTTGAGTCACAGGGATATCGCGACATCCTGATTCTTACTGGATACCTTGGCAATCAGATTGAGGAATATTTTAAG
>CAZAYJ010000064.1:0-7250 GCA_964489335.1 uncultured Planctomycetia bacterium | reverse complement strand
AAAAAATTTCTGATTGTCTGCTTCACAAGGCCTTGCGCTTTTCTTGAATCTAGCCGATGGGCTACCCGCTTTTTTGGGGTGGGACGATGAGAAGAGGCAGGGCCGGTTGCCCCAAAGATAGTTGTGGTACAATAGGGCGTTCTGTTTCAACTCGTTTCAAAAAGCCCGGCTCTTGGCTTTTGTGATACAATAAATCAATGATTTTTTGTTAGGATCGTGATCAGAAGATGTCTGGCTGAGTGATGGCTGATCGGTTAGACACCGAAGCGCGACATGATAAAGCACATCGTCGTTTTTCTTTGTCTATGGCCGATACTCCTGGGATGGCGGGCCGTTGTCACCGATGGAGGGGCCGACGAATGGGTAGATTCGTCTCTGACGCATACGGCGGGTCCTTTGACGATTACTTCAAAATCGCCCGATGGGATTACGCATAGAGTCACGGCAAGAACAACATACAAGACGGACAGCGGCTCGGGTCTGCTTTTAAAGATCACGACCGCCGATGAGAGCATATTTCGGAGTGCCGACCTGACGATCAGGTCCAACGCGCTGGAGGATATCAAAGACATCAGGGCGGACATGACATACCTGAATATCGTCGGCAGGCTGGACAAAGATACCATAGAAGTCGGCAAAGGGAGTGTCGTGCAGCTGGCGCTGATCCAAAATCAGTATTTGGATATTTCAGGGGTACCCGGCACGTTCGTTATGTTGCAACCCGGCACATCCGTTGTCTGGAATGGTATGGACTTGTCTTGCGAGAATGACGAGCCTGCCGGTTTTCGCATCGGGTTCAAGGACGGTGGGTTTGTTATGACCGAAGTAGTCGGCAAACTCCATTTCAAGCGCATAGGAAAAGGCGGGCATCTGGAGAAAGGTGATTTCGTGCAGGACGAGAAGGGTGGGATCAGAGAAGTGTTTTGAAAGGGGTGCCATGAAACCTGACGCGTATATTTTCTGGATATTTTTTGCGCTGTTTGGGACAGGGATATTTTTGGGGTATCTGGCGGATAAGAAGCGTCGGGAAGCCATGATGCGTGTGGCAAGCCTGTTGGGTTTGAGTTATTTGCCGACGGCAGACAGCGATCTTTCGAGGCGTTTTTCCTTGTTTCAGCTGGGCACAAAAGGCCATTCCCAAAGTATACGCAATGTCCTGCGGGGTAATTACCAGGGATTGGAGGTTGGTCTTTTTGATTATTCCTATACGACGGGCTCGGGTAAGCACCGGCATACAACGCATCAGTCTGTTGTTTTCCTGCCGCAACCCGATGCGGGCGTTTTGCCTTTTTTTACCTTGAGGCCCGAGAATATGCTAGATAAGGTGGCGTCGGTATTCGGCTGTGTGGATATCAATTTTCCCCAGGACGCGGCTTTTTCCCGCGCCTATCGTCTTCATGGCAAGGACCCGGCGGCGGTCTCTGCTGTGTTCAATGAGGGTGTGCGCGGGTTTTTAGTCCGCAATGCGCAATTATACGTCGAGCGTGCGGCGCCAGGCCTTGTTATTTACCGTTCCGGGGTGCGTCTTGAGCCGGAGGCCTTGAGGGTTTTTTTGGACCGCTGCCTCGAATTGTTCTTTTTGCTGGGGGCTTAGCGTCGAGAAAGGGTAAAAGATATGAAGATGCGGAAGGTTTTAAAATACGCCTTGCGTCTATGCGTGATTGCGGCAGTGCTTTTCCTGGGGAGATATGGATGGATGCCGGGCGGATCTTCGAAAAGACATCCCTTGTCTGACAGAGAGAAAGAGACGCGTGACTATCTGGAAAAGGTCGTGCATGTCTTGTCGCAGGAGATCGGCGACAGGAACGCAGTGTCATATGACAATCTGGAAAAAGCGAAAAATTATATCGCAGAAGAATTTTCAGGGCTCGGTTATCGCGTAGAGCTCCAGTATTATTCACTGGAAGGCAGGATGTTTGCCAATGTCATTGCCCGGCCGCAGGGCTTCTCCGAGGGGCGCGATCCCTTGGTGATCGGCGCGCATTATGATACGCGTTCCAATCCCGGCGCAGACGACAATGCCAGCGGGGTGGCCGGTATGCTGGCTTTGGCGAAGCTTCTGCGGGAAGAAAGGAGCGATTTGCCTGTTGTTTTTGTCGCTTTTGTGAACGAGGAGCCGCCGTTTTTCGAGACGAAAAATATGGGCAGCTATGTTTACGCCCGCCGGCTCAGGGACGAGAAAGCGCAGATCAGAGGTGCCGTCATCCTAGAATCGGTCGGCTATTATTCCAAAAAGCTGTTTTCCCAGAAGTATTTGTATTTTCTCGGATATTTTTATCCTAACCGTGGCGGCTTCATCGCGCTCGTCGGAAATTTCAAGTCTATGGCTTTGATGGCAGATATCAAACGGGGCATAGCGAAGAGCAAAAAGATACCTATCCGCTCCCTTGTTGTTCCCGAATCTTTCTCGGCGACAAATTATTCGGACCATCGGTCATTCTGGCAGGAGGGGTATCCGGCCCTGATGGCGACAGACACGGCTTTTCTGCGTAACCCGAATTATCACAAAGAATCCGACTTGCCGGCCACCCTGGACTATGGCACCATGGCTGTCTTTGTCCACAGTTTGAAAAGTTCACTCGAGAGTTTATTGACGGCAATTTTTTGACGCGGCCCAGCACGGTCCGAAGACAACAGATCATGAATAAGGAGAATGGAATGATCGATCTCGTGAAGAAACATTTTCAGGATGAGGCGGATACGTTTGACGCGAGAGTCGTCAAGTCAGTACCGTTTTATGCGGATATGCTTGAGGCGCTTGTGTCGGCGCTACCTTTTAAGAAGAATGATGCCAAAAAGATTCTGGATTTGGGCTGCGGAACGGGGTCGATCTCAAAAAAGATTAAGGAGCATTTTCCGAAAGCCAAGATCACCTGTGCCGATTTTTCCGAAAACATGCTTGAAATCGCCAAAAACAAGCTTCGGGATTACCGTGATGTCCGTTATGTTGTCTGTGATATGCGTAATCTTGATTATTCCGGTTATGACGCGGTTGTATCTTCTCTGACACTGCATCATCTGCGCCGCGGCGCAGAAAAATTGCGGCTGTACCAGAAAATTCATTTCGGCCTCAGGAAGGGCGGCGTCCTGTATCTGGCGGATCTGGTGCTGGGCGAAACGGACTATCTGCAACGATTGAACTTGGAGATGTGGAAGAGGTTTTTGTCCCGGCATATGTCCGAGAAAGATATGAACGAACGCCGGCGGCGGTATCGTAGAGAAGACCGTCCTTTTCGTCTTTCCGAGGAGCTGGGATGGTTGAGACGGGCCGGGTTTCGCCGCCTCGACGTCGTCTGGAAACATTATCATTTTGCCGTGTTCGGCGGCCAGAAATAGATCTGTATCTTAGAAAGGACTTGTGGATGAGGCACGCATTCGTTGGTTTTGTGGCGTTGTGCACGATGGTGGTATGGGGGACGGCAATGGCGGCAGAGCCGCAGAAGGAAAAAGATGCTTCCAGAGCGGCTCAGGAGTGGCTGGCCATCGTGGATGCGGGTATGTATGATTTGAGCTGGAAGCAGGCATCGGCATATTTTAAAAACGCTGTGACCCAGGAACAATGGGTCAGCACCGTTAAGGCCTTCAGGAATCCTTTGGGTAAATGCGAGATGCGCATCGAACGGGGGGCGACGTATCAGACGGCCTTACCGGGCGCGCCCGACGGCGAATATGTGATTGTTCAGTTCGATACGGCTTTTAAGAACAAGAAATCATCCATTGAGAGCGTGACGATGTCGCTGGAGGCCGACGGCCAATGGCGCGTCTCCGGTTATTTCATCCGGTGAGAGATAGATGAGACGATGTGCGAATTGCCTGATTGAAGAGTCTTATCCCGGCGTTGTCCTGGATCGGAATGGGAATTGCGGGGTTTGCGCGAATCTTAGGAAGGGGGCGCGCAGGCCTGCGTCTGCCGCAGGTTCTCCCTTGAAAAAATGGTTGAAGTCTTTTGTCGGCCGTCATCGCTTGGAAAAAAGCCGCAGGACATATGATGCCGTTATTGCTTTGAGCGGCGGTAAAGACAGCGCTTTTGCCGCCTGGCTTTTTGCCAGGAAGTACGGGTTCAGATGCCTGGCTGTGACGGTTGATACGGGTTATTTAAGCCCCAGCGTCCGGGCCAATGTCGCTCTTGTCTGCAGAAAGGTGGGGATACCTCACCGTTATTTGAGGCCGCCTTTACTGTTCAACAAAATCTTCAGGTTTGCATTTTCGGGAGGCCGGCTATTTTTGAGGGTCGACGGCCTGGCATGTTTTCTCTGTTCAAAGCTTATCCGTAACTTGCTCTATCGATTTGCCCATGACCATGGTATCCCGTTTATCGTCATGGGGGTTTTTCGGGCCGGCGACACAAAGCTTTTTGAAAAGGAAAATGCAGTTTTGCTCGATGAAATAGCGCCGCCGGCCCTTCTGATGTATCTGCGCAAGGCATACAGCCGGTGGCTTTATTTTCCCTCGCGACGGCCCTCGGGAAAGAGCGCACCGTTGGTCATTTATCCTTTGAATGCCGTCCTGACGACGGAAAAAGAGAAGATGAAGACGCTGGGTGCGATTTTTGGGCCCCGGCGCCTGGGTACATTTGCGCCGCCCATGACTCTTTGTCTTGTGGCCCTGGCAACCATGTATCTCTACAGGAAAGAGAGGGGATATAATCCGTATGGCGAAGACCTCGGGTTTATGATTCGTCATGGTATTTATAACCGCAAGGCATGGCTGAAGCGGCTCGAAGAATTAGAGCGGGCCCTGGACGGTCCCTCGTCCATCAGGAAAGATATTGATGGCTTTTTGCGTTCTATGGGCGCATGGGATGGGACGGCAGTTTCTTGAAAAGCGCGGAGTGGAGGCAGTTATGAAGCAGATTGTTCTTAGCGTCGTGGTGATCGCGGGGCTTTTGGTGTTTGTCTATACCGGCCGCGTGCAGAAGGCGGTTGCCGTGACCCGGGTAAGGCTTAAGGCCCGCTTGATTACCGGCGAGATTACTAGGCGCCAGTATGATGAAGCCGTAAAAAACGTTTCTTTCGGGACGATGTTTTTGGATCCCAAAGCGGTTTTGGCGGTTGACTAAAAGAAGGGGAGACATGGTTGTTAAAATTGAGAAATTGAGCCGAACGGAGCTAGAGAAGCGCGGTGTCTTTGATTGGCCCGTCTGGACGAAGGAAGTCTCGACGTTTCCGTGGACGTACAGTTTCACAGAGGAATGTTATCTTTTGGACGGCGAGGTTGTCGTAGAGACCGACGACGGCGGCAAGGTGACGTTCGGACAGGGCGATTTCGTGACGTTTCCCAAGGGGCTTTCCTGCAAGTGGAATGTCAAAAAGCCGGTCAGGAAGCACTACAGCTTTAAATGATGGTATCAGTGATGTAGGTGCAGGGAGATGTCAGTTCTCGCAGAAAGAAGAATGCGCATCATTGCCGGTACATACAGAGGGCGCCGCATCGTTTATCCAAAGCATATCCGTCCGACCCAGGACAAGGTGCGTCAGGCGATTTTTGACGTCCTGGCCGGAGTCGTGCCCGGGGCTAGGGTGTTAGAGCTTTTTGCCGGAAGCGGCGCCATGGGGCTTGAGAGTCTCTCTCGAGGGGCTTCATCGGTATGCCTCATCGATGCCGACAGGTGCTCCACGACCGCCCTCATGCGGAATCTGGAGGCGTTGGATCTCGGCAAGAAGGCGCAAGGGGCGGTCAGGGTTTACACCAATGACGCCTTCCGGGCCGTCAAGATCCTCAAGAAGAAAGGGGAGCGGTTTAATCTCGTCTTTCTAGACCCTCCGTATCATAAGGGTCTGGCAAAAAAAGCCTTGAAAACGATTGCGTCAAGTGGTATATTAGCACCTCGTAGTTTTGTAATTGTTGAGCATGCCGGAACGGATGAGCTGGGGGATGTTCCGGAACATATAGCTAAGTTCAAAGAAACCAATTATGGAGACATCAAAGTCTCCTTTTTTCAAATGAGGCCATAACTTACGGAGCTGTCTTGATTTTTTTGAAGGATAAGCGACGTAAATTATCCGGCCGAATTTGACCCGCTGAAGTATGGATGGCGGCCGCTTTAGCGGCGGGTAGATCATGAGGCCGTAACCTACGGTCCTGCATAAAGTTGGGCCGTAGATGATAGGTCGGAAATTATGATTTTCAGCATAGATTAGGGTAAATCATGTGCCAGAAGGCCATTTATCCAGGGACGTTCGACCCCGTGACATACGGTCATATTGACGTGATCAAGCGGGCGGTCCGTCTTTTTGGAGAGATTGTCGTGGCGGTGGCGGAAAATCCTTCCAAGGATACCCTTTTCTCCTGCAAAGAGAGGGTGGCGCTGCTCAAGGAGGCGCTTAAGGACGTCGCGGGAGTGGATGTCGTGGCTTTTGGCGGTTTGTTTGTGACATTTGCCCGCCGCCAGAAGGCCGCTATCGTTATCCGCGGCCTGCGCATGCTTTCGGATTTCGAGTATGAATTCCAAATGGCCTTGACGAATAGAAAGCTGGATGATAGTATTGAGACCATTTTTCTGATGCCGTCCGAATCTTACAGTTATGTTTCGTCCAAGCTTTTGAAAGAGGCCGGCAGTCTCGGCGCGGACATGGGGGCATTCGTACCTCACTGCGTAGAAAAGGCATTAAAGAAAAAATTTAAGGTGCGGTGATCCGCGTTTTTCAGGATCCGTTTGTTCTTATGATGAGGATCGATCTTGCCAGGCTTTCGGAAGAGCGGCCCCTGTTGCTTTCCGCCTCCTGGGACGCCAAAAGCCGGGATTTGGACGCTCCGGGCATCCGTTTTGAGGAACCTGTCAGGATTGCAGTGTCAGCGAAACGCGACAGCGGTCTGGCTGTAGCACAGGTGGATGTCGCTTCCAGGGCGACCATGACGTGCGCGCGTTGCCTGTGCGATTTCGTTGTGGATATCGCGAGGTCTTTTAAGCTGACATATGCCCTGGATATCTCGGAGCCCGTCATTGAGCTTGATGACGACATCCGCCAGGAACTAATCCTGAATTATCCCCAGAAGGTCCTCTGCCGCGAGGATTGCCGTGGAATGTGCCTGCGGTGCGGAGCGGATTTGAATAAAGGCGCTTGCGGATGCAAGCGCAATGAGGGATGAAAACTCCTTGCTTAACCGTTTGAAATTTTACCCCAGGATTAATCGGAGTAAAATTTCTGCGCAAGCTGCGGAGTTAATTTTGTAACCCGCAAGGGGGCACCACATAAGGGAAGGGCCAAGGAAATACCCTTTATATGCAAAATTAAGGAGCGATCTCATGC
>CAZAYJ010000063.1:0-7329 GCA_964489335.1 uncultured Planctomycetia bacterium | reverse complement strand
AACCTTCTTTCTGTTATAACGTAAATCGGCAGTTTTGACCATAGTTTTCTGTCGGCCGCCGGAAGGAATCAGGAAAAATCCAACGTCCATGGCCTCGGGCAGAAAGAAAGGCTTTTTAGGCAAGTTCGACCATCTTGTCGATAGCGCGGCGGGCGCGGCGGCGGATGTCATCGGAAACAGAAACAACAGTCTTGTTCTCTTCCAGAGACCAAAGGACCTTCTCTAAGGTCGTGCGTTTCATGTTCGGGCACACCGCGTTGTCGGATGCGGGATAGAATTTTTTGTCCGGGTTGTCCTTCTGGAGCCTGTGGATCATGCCGGCCTCCGTGCCGACGATGAATTCCTTGGCCGAGGATTTCTTCGCAAAAACGCACATCTTTCCCGTAGAAAGCACCTCGTCCGCAAGCTCGACGACTTCCGGCCGGCACTCGGGATGCACCATGACCTTGGCGCCCGGATGCTGACGGACTTTCTTGATGATGTCTTCGGGAAGGATCTTGACGTGCGTTGGACAGTAACCTTCCCATACGATCAGGCGTTTGTTGGTCTTTTTGGAAACGTAATCCGCCAGATACTTGTCGGGGACAAAGATGATCTCTTCATCCTTGATTTTGGAGATAATGTCGATCGCATTGGTCGAGGTGCAGCAGACGTCCAGCTCGGCCTTGACCTCAGCAGGGGTGTTGACGTAGCCGACGACGACAGCCTTGAGATGGCGCGCCTTGAGCTGACGGATATCTTCGGCATCGATCATGTTGGCCATCGGGCATCCGGCCATAGGGTCCGGGATCAAAATGGTCTTATCAGGGCACAGGATAGAGGCCGTCTCGGCCATGAAATAGACGCCGCAAAAAACGATGACTTTTTTGTCGGACTTGGCGGCGAGGCGGCTGAGTTCCAGCGAATCCCCGCAATGGTCGGCGATATCCTGGACCTCCGGCAGCTGATAATTATGCGCCAGGATCACGGCGTTGCGCTCTTTTCTCAACCTGTCTATCTTCTGGATGATCTCTCTATGCGGCATCGATTCTCCCCTGCTCGATCCTAGCCCCTCCCAGGACCATATCATTTCTGTAGAAAACAATGAACTGTCCCGGGGTGACGGCGCGCTGGGCCTCAGGAAAAACGACCTCGAGGCACGTCCGCGTCATACGCGTTATTCTCGCCGGGACTTGCGGTTGATTATACCTTATTTTGGCTTCCAGGTGCTTATTTTTATCGAAATCCTGCGCAAAACGCGCGGAGCGCGCACAAAGCCAGTTCGGCCCGACGGCCACGAGCTCCCGGCTGAACAACGCCTCCCTGGGCCCCACAATGACCTTGTTTTGCTTTTCATCAAGCCCGACCACGTAAAGAGGATGGCTGGCGGAAATCCCCAGTCCCTCCCTCTGGCCGACGGTATAATTGAAGATACCGTGATGGCATCCGAGAACCTTGCCGGACATATCCACGATAGCCCCTGGCCGGAAATAAGCGCGGTTCAGGCGCTCCTTCAAAAAAGCGCGGTAATCGTTGCCGGGCACAAAACAGATCTCCTGACTCCCCGGTTTGCTTGCGACGAACAGGCCCTTTTTCAGGGCGACCCCGCGGACCTCTTCTTTGGTCATACGCCCCAGGGGAAACAGGATACGCGGCAAATCCTGCCTTTTAACAAGGCACAGAAAATACGACTGGTCTTTCTTCTGGTCTATCCCCTTCTTAAGGACATAGGCCTTCCCCTCTTTCTCCAGGCGCGCATAATGGCCTGTCGCTACCTGCGCCATGCCCAGGGCGCGAGCCTTGCGCAGAAGTTTCCCGAACTTCAGATGCTGGTTGCAGCGCACGCAAGGATTAGGCGTATGACCCGAGATATATTCTGAGACAAAATCAAGGATAACCGTCTCTTCCAGGTCCCTGGCGAAATTCAATACGTAGTGGGGAATACCGATATCGCGCGCGACACGCCGCGCATCTTCAATGCCCTCCAGGCCGCAGCAGGCGGGCCGGCGGCCCGTTACCTCATCCATCGGGCGCCGAGACAAAGAAAAACACATCGTCACGCCGATGACGTCGTAACCCTGTTCTTTAAGAAGAAGGGCCGCGACGGAAGAATCCACGCCGCCGCTCATCGCCACCATCACTTTTTTAGCCATGAGACCTTACCAACTCCATGTCGCGCCGAGGGTCACCGTCCGCCCCTGTTCCGGAATGCCTTCGATATCCTGAAACTCGGCATTAAAAAGGTTGTAGACCTCGAAAAAGACCTGCCAGCGGCGTGCGATGTCAACGTTGATCTTGTCGCTGACAACCACCCAAGCCCTGCGCATGGGCTTTTTCTTCATGAGAACATCCGCGCGGTTGCGCCAGGCGCCGAACCGCTGTTCAAGTCCCAGATCAATCATATGCTGAAGATAACTGAACCCATATTTATAGATGAGACCCTTGTCGTGGAGATCCTTGTTCGTATAGGCGTAGCGCAAGTCATAGCTGAAATACCTGTCGGCATCCCATCGGCCGTAAAAATTGACGCCGACCGTGAAGGCCTCGCTGATGTTGCGCGCCACGAATTTCGGATCGGACGGCGTCATCTTGGTAAATTCGATCGTATCATGTTCCTGACGGATAAACCCTCCCGCCTCGACGCTCAGACCGCCGCCGAAGCGCTTGCGCCATCCCGGCTCAACACTGTAGGCGCTCTCGGGCTTAAGCTGGCTGTCGCCGGCAGTCGTCGGATCGCTGTAATAGAGCGCGGTGAAGGTCGGCACACGTATCTGGCGGCCGAGCGAAACATAGACCTCTTCCCCTTCGGCAAGCCCTCTTTTGAACAGAAGCGACCCGGTCCACTCTTCCCCGAAAGTGGAATAATCGTCAAGGCGGGCGACGGCCCCGGCCGACATCTTTTCCGTCACGTTCCACGTCGGCTCCGCCTGGACAGACCAGTGGCTGCGCGTGTGATCGCCGAGATTGCTGGAGACAATATGCTCCAGGCCATACTCGGCGCCGGAGGCAAACTTCCCCGCGCCCCACGGCACCGTCACCGTGCCGCCCCACGTCAACATATCCGTGCGGTGATGATTCAAATAGTAACCGGGATTCTCAATGGTCAGGATAAATTTATCATACAGCTGACGGAAGGCAAACCGCGGCTCGAACGAAAAATGCTCGCCTTCGTAGATCATGCGGGCATCCACATTCTTGACATTGACCCATTCCTTGGAAGGGAACCCGCGGCCAGGCGTATAAAAATCGTAGGCGCCGTATTCTTTTTCGTTATAGCCGGCATCCAGATAGAACGACACATTGTCCCTAAAAAGCCTGCTGGAGCTGAAAAAGTTGCTCATACGTGCGTCGCTGTCATAGCGGGAGCCGGCCGTGGAATAATTCCATACGGAGAAACGGTTTTCCGTCCCCAGGACGCCGTAGTAAACATCCAGGGCCTGCTGGGCCGTCGTGTTGTTCCCGCCGGAAGCCGTCAGGCGGTTCTTCCCTTTTTGGGGTCCGCGAAGGACGAAATTCACGGCGCCGCCGATCCCGTCGGGGCCGAATTTCACGGAGGCCGACGCAGGGAGAATCTCTATCCTTTCGATATCATCCACACTGAAAGACAGATCGAGGTCCTGGTGCGAGGTCTGAGGGTCTTTGACCCGCACGCCATTGACAAGAATCAGGACCTGCTGAAACGTGGAACCGTTCACGGAGATGTCCCCCTTGATGCCTCTGGCGCCGCGGCCCTGGATATCGACGCCCACATAATCCAGAAGATCCTGAGGGGTCCTGGCGGGAAGATTGCGGATCTCCTCCTGCGTCAAGACCGCAGCCACAACGCCATGTCCTGCGCTTCCATAAGGCAGACGGCGGACAATGATGGGATCCAAATCATTCTCTTGCGTCGCCGCTGCCGCATGACCGTGATGGACAAATACCTGCCAGAAAAATATCAAACACGCAACTCTGACTTTCTGTCTCACGATTCTCCTCGATGTATAGAGAAAAACCCCGGAGCCCCACAGGATGCCCTCGACTCGGGCTAAAGGGATTAAGAGACGGGGGTTTTAAGGTTCCTGGTCATAAGCCTCATCAGAGAAACGCCGGCGCCTAAGAAGGACCGTTTTCTCTGGCGGGATAAAGCGGGGACATAGCGCGCAGTTTTGCGACAACCTTGGGAAAAACGTCGAGAAAACGATCTATTTCTTCTTGCCGGGTGTAACGCCCCAGAGTCAGGCGGATGGAGCCATGGCAAAGCTCGTGAGGACGGCCGATGCTCAAAAGGACATGAGACGGTTCCAGGTCGCCGGACGTGCAGGCGGAACCCGTCGATGCCGCAATGCCCATCATATCGAGATTAAGAAGCATGGACTCCCCCTCGATATACTCAATGGAAAAATTCACGTTGTTCGGCAGACGCCGGGTCGCATGGCCGTTCAGATAAACGCGGTCGATCTTTTGTTGGATGCCGGCGATGAGTTTGTCGCGCAGACGCGTCTGCACCACGGCTTCCTCAGCCATACGCTCTCCGCAGAGCTCAATGGCCTTCCCAAGACCCACGATCCCCGGAATATTTTCCGTCGACGCGCGCCTGTGCCGTTCCTGGCCTCCGCCGCGCAAAAAAGGCAGGATGCGCGTGCCTTTTCTGACATAGAGACAACCCACCCCTTTAGGACCATAGAATTTGTGGGCCGACAGCGATAGCAAGTCTACGCGCATCTCCTCCACATTCACCGGGATGTGGCCGACTGTCTGGACGGCGTCCGTGTGCATATAAGCGCCTTTTTCCTTAACGAGAGAGGCGATATCCCCAATCGGCTGGATGGTGCCGATCTCATTATTGGCGTGCATGATGGACACCAGGACCGTCTGGTCGGTCATGGCGGCAGCGATATCTTCAGGATGGACGATGCCGTCCTTATCCGGACGGACATAGGTCACCTTGTATCCCTGTTTCTCGAGGAAGTGGGCCGGCTCAAGGATGGCGTGATGCTCGATCGCCGTGGTCACGACATGGTTCCCCTTGGCGGCGTTCGCCCAAAGCACGCCGAACAACGCGAAGTTATCCGCTTCAGTCCCGCTGGCGGTAAAGATGATCTCTTCGGGCCTGGCGCCCAAAAAGGACGCGACCTTCTGACGCGCGTCTTCCAAAGCCCCCTTGGCCTCACGGCCGAAGGCATGAATGCTCGACGGATTCCCGAAGGTCTCGTGGAAAAATGGCTGCATCGCCTCCAAGACTTTCGGATCCGTCGGCGTTGTCGCCGCATAATCAAAATATATCTTTTCCATTATCTTCCTTATGGTTTGACGGATACCCTTCGTTCAGGCTCCCCATGCGGTAACCGCGGGGATCGATCTGGACGTCTGTATATCCGGCTGCTTTCAGCTTCCTTTTAAGCCCGGGCGCACTTTTCAACAACCCCATCTCGGCGGGGTCGACTTCTATCTTTGCCAGGCGACCGAAATCCCTGACGCGCAGATTGCCACGGATACCACAGACATCCCTGACTGTTTCTTCGGCTTCCTGAATGCGCCAAAGCCTTCGGCGGGTAATGACAGAGCCGTAAGGGATGCGGGAAGCCAGACAGGCCATGGCCGGCTTGCACCAGGTCGCCAGCCCCAGCTTCCGGGAAGCCCGGCGTATCTCCTTCTTTGTCAGGCCCGCATCGCATAAAGGAGAAACGACCCTTGCTGCGGTTTTCGCCATGGCCCCGGGCCGGTAATCTTTGAGGTCGTCGACATTGGAGCCATCAACCACGTATCTCAACCGGTGGCGTCTCGCGACGTCGCCAAGCTTCTTAAAAAGCTCTTTCTTGCAATAATAACAACGATCCGGCGGATTCGAACGAAACCTTGGGTCTTTGAGCTCGTGCGTGCGGATAAAACAATGATGCACACCCAACTGTCTGGCGGCCTGACGCGCATCCCGCGCCTCGGAAGACGGATAGGTCTCCGATAAAGCGGTGACGGCCAGGCAGCGTCCTTTAAGGACACGGCCTGCGACCGCCAGAAGAAAGGTGCTGTCCACTCCTCCGGAAAAAGCCACGACGACCGACTTAAGCTCTTTGATCCGCCGCCGGAGTTTCCGGAGTTTCTTTTCAAGGGTCACGGCCATGGATGCCTTAGGCCGACAGGACCTCTTTGACTTCCGGGACTTTTTTCTTCAGGATCCGCTCCACACCCATCTTCAAGGTCATCTGCGACATAGGACATGACCCGCAGGCTCCGGTCAACCGCAAAGTCACCTTACCGTCTTCCGTTGCGCTCACCAGTTCTACGTCGCCGCCGTCGGCCTGAAGCATCGGGCGGACTTCTTTCAGGGCTTCCTGAACTTTTTCTTTAAGCGACATATCCTCTCCTTTTTCTCTGTTAAAAATCAGCGCGAGTTATTGCAATGCCTTCAAAACCGCCCTCATGAACGCCGGGAGGTCCTCTGGCTTGCGCGACGTGATCAGATTGCCGTCCACGACGACTTCTTCATCCACAAATTTGGCGCCGGCATGGACCATATCGTCTTTGATGGCGAAAAAACCCGTCACGGTCCTGCCCTTGAGGATGCCCGCCGATGCCAGGACCCAGCCGCCGTGACAGATGGATGCCACGACCTTCCCCTGGACAAACATCGTCCTGACGAAATCGTTCACCTCGGAGTAACGCCGCAGAATATCCGGGGCGTAGCCTCCGGGAATGATCACGGCATCAAAACTTTTTGCGGCCGCCTCTGTGATCGCAAGCTCCTGCGGCATCTCATAACCGTGTTTGCTCTTGTAGACCCGGCTGCGGCCTGTGCCGACGGAAAAAACGTCATATCCCGCTTCCTTCAGGCGCAAATACGGATACCAGACTTCCAGATCCTGATATATGTCCTCAACGAGGACGGCGATCTTCTTCATAGGACTCAATGCACCTCGACTTCCTCAGCAATTCATCCAACCCGACAGAATCCAGGTATGCCTCGATCTTTTTTTTGAGATTCTTCCAGACATCCCTCAATACGCAATCCTGCGAGCCCTTGCACGCTTTTCCACTCTTTCTCTTGCGGCCGCAAATGAGCTCAAAGACGTCCCCTTCTACAGCTTCCAGGACCTGGGCGACACTGATGGATGCCGCCGGCGCATTCAGGAGGTAGCCGCCCTTGACGCCCCTGACGCTTTTGATCAGGCGGCGGCGGCGAAGCTTCAGGAGAAGCTGCTCGAGATAGTCCAAAGGCAGGCCCTCCTTTTCGACAATGCGGCTGATAGCCACGGGTCCCCGGGGACCGTCGGCCGCAATTCTCAAAATGCACTTAAGTGCATAGTCGCCCTGCGTCGTGATCCTCAATTCTGTCCCTCCGGTATTCCCTCATAAAAAGAGTTGACTGCTTTT
>CAZAYJ010000062.1:0-7357 GCA_964489335.1 uncultured Planctomycetia bacterium | reverse complement strand
GTCTTCATACTGCTCATAAATATTCCACTTATCCAGCTCTTTTTTAAGCTCGACCGCCCGGGAGAGGTCCTTCTTGGCCATCTTAAAAAGATCATCTATCTTCTTGACGGCCGACTCCGGCAGGCTCGCGGATTCTGCCAACCCCTTCTTGATGATATCGATTTCTTTCTGGTCGATCGGCTTCTCCTCTTCCGGCGGATTCTTCAGATACTCGATCAAGTGCTCAATCTCCTGGTTGATCTGATCGGCATGTTTCTGTAACTCGACCAAATCCACTGAAATCTTCAAATGGCGTGCCAGGACCTCCAGGACCATCTTGGAGGCCAAGGGGTTTTCAATCTGGATCGTATAGAGAGGGATCTCGCCCAGAAGACAGACGCCGTCTAAGCCCCTCTCTTTGGCAACGCCCAGGATCAAACCGTTCAAGCCGCTGATCTGCCCCGAAGGCATGCTCTTGACATTGGCTTTCTCAAACTGGGCAAGAATCTCTTTCTTGGTGGCGACGGCATATACCTCGGGCATCTGCGTATGCTCAATCGGCAAAGGCATGGCGGCAAAGGTATAGACGGTCTTGACCTTCATCGACAGAATGAAATCCACAATCTCAGAGGCATATTCATACCCCTTCTCGATGAACGGCTGGGCATCGCTGATAAAGATGACAACGTCAGAGACGCCGGCCGGATTGCGAAAGAAATAAAAGCGCCCAACAGGATGCTGAGGAATATCGATCAGATTGTTGTCGATCCAGACGCCTGAAGGATGGAAATATTCACAGGACTCCAGCGTCGCAAACTCCTGGGCGCCCAGCTTGTCCTTGAGATAGATGGCGGCCTTCAAGGCGACATCCCCCATGCCGGGCCACGCCGCGACTAAGACCGGGTTTTTCAAGCGGATGCGTTTTTTAACGGTAATGGATTTCATGACGGTAGCCCATTCTATCCTTTTTTGAAAAACAGTTCAACAAAAGAATCACTTGCCTGAATCCCGAGAGAAGGCGGTATCGAAAATCCTGATGAAACGCTCAAGGACACGCGCGCCGCGCTGGAGGTCGGCGACCCTGACGAATTCATCCGTCGCATGGGCACAGCCGCTCGTTCCCCAGCCGGTGGCCACCGCCGGGATGTTCTTGCGTCTGAAAAATGTGATAACAGTCGCTCCCTCGCTCCCCGTGACGCGGGAAGGAGCAATGCCCCTGGCGGCCGCCTTCAGGCTGCGCACGAGCGGATGCCGGCGGGAAATCTCATAAGGTTGCTGGATATCATTGACCACCACCCTGAAAGGAATGCCGGTCCGGCGCAAGCGGGCCTTGATGGCGGCCAATATCTTTGCGGCATCCATCCCCGGCAAAAAACGCAGATCTACCTCAAAGACGCACCAGTCCGCCACCATATTGACCTTATCTCCGCCGCGGATCGTGCCGATATTGACGGTCGGCGGAGCCAAAAGGGTATGCGGACTCGAAACGAATTTCATTTTTTTGAGCTCGGCGATCAATGTCACGGCGCGATCGATGGCGTTGATGCCCCTGTGCGGATATGCGCCGTGCGCCTTGCGTCCCTGAACCTCGACCTTAAAATGGATGAGCCCTTTTTGTGCCGTGACGATATTAAACGCATCTGCATCGAGGATTAAGGCGTAATCCGGCCGTACACGGCTTTTTTCCAGCCACGGGACGAGCCCTCTGGCAGACCCTGTTTCTTCATCGGCCGTGGCAAGAAAAATCCAATCCCCGCGCAACGGCACGCTGTCTTCCTTGAGACTGCAGAGGACTTCCATGGCAACAGCAAGGTTTCCCTTGCAATCCGTCGCCCCACGGCCGTAAACCCTGCCCCCCTCCAACGCTCCGGAAAAAGGCCCATGGAGCCATCCGTTTCCCGCGGGCACCGTATCGAGATGAGGCGACAAAAGAACGGAGTATTTTTTTTCGCGGCCCCTGAGGACAGCCATCACGTTGTCGCGGCGCGGCACATACGTCAGGATATCGGTCTTAAGACCTGCCCGGCGCAGATACCCGGACACAAAAGCGGCAACAGCCCGTTCGTCACCGGGGGGATTCTCGGAATTGATGGCCACCAATTGGCGTATCAATCGTATCAAGCGTCTTTTATTTATCATTGGTAAAACTTGTGGCTCACAGGAGATATCCCATCTTTTTCAGAAGATCTTCGTCTTGCTTCCATTTATTCTCGCATTTCACCCACAAGTCAAGGAAAAATCTTTTCCCGTAGATCTGCTGCAGTTCCTTACGGGCGCCCTCCCCGGCCTTCTTCAACACAGCGCCCCCTTTGCCGATGACGATTGCCTTCTGCGTCTCTCTCTCGACGAAAATGACGGCCTTCACATAGGTTAGCCGTTCGCTCTTATCCGTGATCTCCTCGGCATAAACGGCGATCGAGAACGGCAATTCCTCTTTGAGGATAAAAAGCAGCTTTTCCCGAATGACATCCTGGATCGCCAGCTGCCGCGGAAAATCCGTCAGGACGTCCGAAGGATAAAGGGCCTCGCCTTCCGGCAGGCGGGCGAAAATCTCATCCACGAGCTTGTCGATATTTGTCCCTCTCAGTGCCGACACAGGCACCGGCATCACGCGATCTGTCGCCCCGCTCAAAGGCCGGCCCAGCGCCTTTTCCCATGCCGCCAGATACTCGGCGATATAGTGCCCGGGCACATCCACCTTGTTTAATCCCAGGACGATAGGGGCCCGGGCTGCGCAAAGCCGCTCGATCGTCATTGTCTCTTCATCGCCGACATGCCTGGAGACATCGACCAGATGCAAAAGAACGTCCGCCCCTTCGACCGAATCGTTCACAAGGCTAATCATGGCGCGGTCCAGGGCATGGCGGCTGGTGTGAAGGCCGGGCGTGTCGCAAAACACGATCTGCCCCCGCGTGTCATTGAAAACGGCGCGGATCTGGTGCCGCGTCGTTTGCGGGACGGGAGAGACGATGGCCACCTTCTCACCCGCCAGATGGTTCAGCAGGGTCGATTTACCGACGTTCGGCCGGCCGATGATCGCGACGATGCCGGATTTCATGGATACGCTCTCCTTGGGTTGTATCCTTTTTCTGCGCCAGCTCATAGAGATATTCCCTGAACAACTCCCGATTCAGCAGGGCATGGTGCCAATCCTCGTTGGTCTTATAGCCGACGGGCCTGACCTTGTAATATCCCGCCAGGGTCTTTCTGAAAACCCGGCACTCATCGTAAGCAAAGCTGGAATTGATCAAAAAGACGCGGCGGCCCGACGACAGAACGGGGTCGATCGTCTCGCGGAAAAACGCCTTTATTTCCTGCGGGTCGCATGTCACGGGTCTCGTCACGACCTCGCGGGTCGTATAAAATCGAAGGAAGATCGCCTCGTCAACGGCGATGACGACGCTGTCTGCGGGGACTGTCGCGGCGACCCAGCGAGCAAAATCCACCTGCAGGGCATGCCGGTGACGGAACTCCAGCGCCGGCATGTCGCGCCAGAGACCTGCCAAAAGGAGCCAGGTAAAAATAAGAAGGGCACCATATGCGGCCGGGCGCCGGTAGGAGCCGAGGAAATATCCCTGAGCGGCGATCAAAGGCAGCCAGGCGATCACCAGGTAACGGACGCCACTGGAAGAGATATTTCCATAAAACAACTGAAAGAGACAAAACCACAGCAAAAGAAAAACCAGTTCCTTCAGGCGCCTGTGGATGTAGAGAAAACCGATGCCGCAGACAGCTACGATTACGCCTTCGGGCCGGAAGACATCCACGAGCCAAATCATGGATTTACGCAGCATAAACGATACAGGCCCCAGGAAGCTGGCCTGCCGGCTGGTCGAAAGGACATCCCGAAACTGACTAAAGCCTTTATCCATGAGCATCGGCAGATAATACATGAGGACGACACAGACGGAGAGCCCCGCAAAGACACAGATGTCTTTGATACGCTCACGGGCCGGAGAGCCATAACGCGCCAGAAGATAGACCAAGGGAAGGAGCGCCAGGAAATCGGAGAGCCGCGCCGCGCCGCAAAACCCGAGAAAAGCGATGGCATAGAAAAAACACAGCCGGCGGCCATCCTTGAGATAACAGACAAGGAAATAGGCGCTTGTCAAAGCAAAGAATATGCTCAGCGTCAGGCTTTTGCCGAATGAAGAAATGGCGATGTGGGCGCCGAAACAAGCCAGAAGGACGCCGGCGAAAAAAGCCCTGCGCGTATCGAACAACTTTTCCACGAGGAAGAAAAACGCCACGACGCCGGCGGCGCCGAAGACGACACTCATCACATTGACGCAGAAAACCGGATCCGTTGCGCCGAACAAATGCATCAAAAAAATAAAAACGGCGGCGATGATGACGGTCAACGGATACCCGGAGCCATGTTCGTAATGAAGCGTGTGCGTCGCCAGCGTCTTTTGCGCAGCCATCGTCAGGTCCAAGGTGTCATAATGAAAGGGCCCTTTGCTGATCAGCATGATGCGCACAAGGAAGGCAAGACCAAAAAGCAGAACCAGAAAAACCGGCCTGGAGGACAAGGGAGGAATAGAAACCGTCTTTGAAAGGAATGTCTTAACGCTTTTCATCTTTCAGGGGGCAGATCGCGCACCTTTCCTTGGTCTTACGGCAATACTCCTTGCCCAGCCGGACGATCAAGGCGTGGTATTCATTAAAAAGGGCTGCCTGCGGCGGCAAGGCCTCCATAAATATCCTCTGCAGGTCCTCATAGAACGCTTCCGGAGCCGCCAACCCGTGACGGACCATCCAGCGCCGGGTATAGGCATCGATGACGAAGACAGGCTTGTCGAGCGCATAGAGAAGGATGGAATCCGCCGTCTCCGGACCAATCCCGTTGACGCTCAACAGCTCCTGCCGGAGCTCGGCGGTCCGGCCCCTCTTCATCCGCCGCAGATCGCCGGCATAACGCCTCTCCAAAAAACGCAAAAAATTCTTAAGGCGCCTCGCCTTGATATTATAATAACCGGCCGGCCGGATGAGGCGCGCCAGGGCCCCGTCGCTCAAACGCCGCATGCGCTGCCACGACAACGCCCGCGCCTTCTTTAAGTTTGCGATCGCCCTCTCAACATTCTGCCAGGAAGTGTTCTGCGTCAGGATCGCGCCGACCATGACCTCAAACGGCGTACGGGCCGGCCACCACCCCTGAGGGCCGAAATGCCGGTAGAGCTTACGGTACGTCTTTTTTAACTTTTGTTTCATTGCTATTGTTCAAAGACAAAGGATTGTATCCCTGCATGGCCAGGATCGTGTAGGCGGTGGCCGCGACGGAACCAGTCCTGTTGCCCTTCGGCGTGCGCCATCCATGGCCGGTGTCGGCAAATTCATGCGACGCATACGGCAGACAGAAATCACCCTGTCCGACGGGAGAAGGGCTGGTGATGATCATCTTCGTCAGTTCCACGATGTAGTCATTGGCCAACCGCCGGTATTCGCGGGCCTTCTCGTCCTCACCCAGCCCGGCATGGTAATCCGCCATGATGCTGAGCGAAAGGATCATCTGGGCCGTCCACTCGCCCGAGATGACGCCCCCTCGGCCGATATTCGTCCCCTTGGCGAAATCAAACCCCTTGACACAAACAAGATACCCTTCCGGTTTTTTATAATCCACCTTCACAGCGCAGTTCTCTATGGCGAAATTCATGATTTCGTCCGGGTCCATGCCGATATTCTTGAGTTCCGCCGGGCCTACGGCGGCGATCGACCAAGCATACGTATCCGTCGCGATGGTCGCATCCCCCTTGCCGCGCTTGACCACAGGCAGAGAAATGCGCGAATAAGCGTTGGCGTTGAGCCAACCCAGAGTCTCTTTTGCACGGCTTGCGGCCTCGGGATTTCCCGTCGTCTCATACAGCATCGTATAAAAAGCGTAGGCGTCGAGATTATGTTCCGTGCTGTACCACGTGACGGTCGCCCCTCCCTTCAATCCCCCCTCCCGGTCGCGGATGGTATCCAGCCAGCGATAGATGTTTTCGGCGATCGGCAGATACCGCTTGTCGCCGAAATGATGGGTATACTGCAGGATGGCGATTCCCAGCCAGATGTTGGGCCCGGCATGTGCGATGTATTCCGCCACGTCGCCGGTAGAGGCATAATAGGCGTTCGTAAAACCGCCGCCGTCGGCCTGGACAGCGTGCGCATAAAAATCCAGTATCCTTCCGGCGCGGCCGGCATCGTCGAACAATGTGAAGATGATGATCGCCAGCGCCTGATCGTAGGTAAAGGCCCAATCCGCAACGTCCGTGTCGCCCTCGAAACTGGCCACCAGGCCCGTGTTGTTGTTCTGGTGCACGGCGAGCCAGCGATAAAACTTGTCCACGACCTTCTTTTCGATCGCCCTCCCCTCTTGGGCCTTGGCGGTCACGTCCATCTCCACCTGTGTCTTGTGGCTCACAAGTCCCTCGAGATCCGCCTTGAGCTTGTCCTGGTATTTCTTGAAGAAATCGATAGACGCCTCAAGTTGTTCGACCTTCTGCTTTTCGTCCCGGCTGGTCACTAAAAGCGCTCTTTCCAAGAGCTCGATCCGACGGCTCGACTGCGTCAGGAGAAATTTCATCTCGTCGATCTTGAGCTCAAGCAGGTCTTTGCCTTTTTCAAGATTCCTCTGGCGCACAAGGGTATCGGTAAGACCTCCCAGGAGCTTTTCGTTCTGGTAACGCAGGCGGGCGTTGTAAAAACCGACGGTCACCAGGCCCAAGCTGAGGCAAATCGTGAACACGATGGCCACGGCCTTCAGGAATTTGCGCATGTCGGCATACCTCAAGATGCGCGCGTTGTCGCGCTTCTCGATGCGGACATACCTCATGCCGACCATATACTGGTTGACAAGCCCTTCCTTAAGGGGCCTCAACCATGCCGGATGCGCCGTCGCCTGCGCAGGCTTCGATCCCGAAGGGATATTGATATTGAGGGATAGCACGGTTTTGGGGTCGCTGAACAAGCCCATGTCCCGTTCGTTGAGTTGCGTGACGACGAGACACAAGCCGCCGGCGCTGACGTCCTGGGTAAAAGCCTCTCTCCAGTCGCCCTGCGGCGAGCCATCGGCCGCCAGAAAACGGAATTCGACCGGAAAAATATGGTCTAGGCGTTTATAACGGCGGCGTTCGTCAGCTTTGGGAATAGGATGCGTATGCGTCATATGTGTTCCCCGGCGTTCTGAAAAGCCCGGGCCATCCGGATCCTTTTTGCGATCGGCGGATGGTCATAGAGAAAAATCTCGGCCCACCGCGAAGGCGAAAAGTCCGCAAGGTTCTTTTCGCCCAATTTGCGCATCATAGAAGCAAAGGCTTCCGTCGATCGAGTAGCCTCGAGGGCGAAACAATCCGCCTGCCTCTCAATCATCCTCGCAAACACGTTCTGAAGAGGCATG
>CAZAYJ010000061.1:0-7459 GCA_964489335.1 uncultured Planctomycetia bacterium | reverse complement strand
TCCGCGCCTGGTTTGTCCAGCAAGACGGTTTTCATTGCCACAACGGCGGGGCTTGGCTGAAAATTCATGCTCAAAAATACGGACCGTCATCTTTTTCTCTCCCGTTTTCTTTCGCGCGTTTCTTTTCCTTTCGGATTTGTGTTGATTTGCAGAAAGACTTGTGTTATAAAATATCTAACATAGGTGTTTTATAACCTCTTACTAATAAAGATGTTTTAAAAACGAAAGGGTGCCAGTCGGACGAACGGGCCCGACTGTTTAGCGCGGCCGCCAGAGGGCGAGCGGCCCGGTGGCAGTTGCTTGTTCTGGCCTGTCAGGGGCAAGGCCGGACAGGCGAACGCCGCAACCAAACTTTTAGTGACGATAAAAAAGGAGAGGGCCATGTTAAAGAAATCTGGGGTTCTTCTGACTTTCTTGGCGGCTGTTGTTTTGTGTGCCGGCTGCGACCAGTTGAAGGGGGCGTTTCAAACCTCGCTGGGATCGGCAAAACCGGCCGCGACGACGGAGGCCGGCCAGCAGACAGCACAGTCCGTTTATGGAACAGTACTTGCCAAAGTGAACGGCGATACGATCACGCTCGAGAGTTTTGACGAAAAAGTCAAAAACCTGCAGGCGCTTTCTCCCGAAATCAAGATCAATACCCCCGAAGCCAAAAAGAGCTATCTCAACGATCTCATCACCCAGGAGCTGATTTATCAGGATGCCAAGTCGAGAGGCATCGAGAAACAGAAGGACGTCAGGGACGCCGTCGAGGAGTTCAGGAAAGGCGTCATGGCCCGGCAGTTGATCATGGACGAGACAAAGGGCATTACCGTCGAGCCCGCCGAGATCGAAGCGTTCTACAATCAGTATAAACAGGCCTTCGCTTCGGCCCGGCAGGTGCGCGCCAGAGAGATCGTCGTTTCGACGGAGCAGGCGGCCAAGGATATTCTTATCCAGCTTTTGCAGGGCGGCGACTTTGCGGCAATCGCCAAAGAGCGCTCGATTGATGCCTCTGCAGCAAAGGGCGGCGATCTGGGGACCATCAATCCTGCGGAGCAGTTCGACAAGTTCAATGAAGTCCTTGCCACGCTGGATGCCGGCGAAATCAGCCCGATCTTCAAAGGGCCGAAGGGCTACTATATCGTTAAGGTAGAAGAGGTCAAGGGCGGACAGATCCCGCAGCTGACGGACACGCTTCCCGACACCAACATGACGGTTTATGACCAGATCAAGAACGGCCTTCTGCAACAGAAGCAGGCTCAGCGCATCCAGGATCTGACGGACAGGCTCAGGCGCGAAGCCAAGATCGAGATCAAAGAAGAACTCTTGCGTTGATCTTGTGCAGAAATTCCAGGGTCCGCAGGCAAGGGGAACGGCTTGCCTGGAGGAGCAGACCAGGGATGCCACCAGGAGATAGTCCACGTGGATAAAAGAAAACTCAGCATAATCCTTGCGGTCGTTTTGGCGCTCGTCGCCGTCGTGATGGTGAGGAATTACATCTCTCAGACCGAAAAGAAATATATTAAAGAGGAAAAGAAGGCTTATGTGCTGGTGGCCACCCAGGCCATCGCGGCGGGTGCGACGATCGACGAATCCATGATGAAGATGGAGGCGATTCCCGAAAAATACGTCCAACCCAATGCCATCAATTCTCCCAGCCTCGCCGCCGGACGGCGCGCGGCCGCGGCCATCGCCCCCGGCGAACAGATCATGACGACAAAATTGACCCTGGCCGTGAAAGATACGAGCCTGGCTATGCGCACGCCCCAAGGCAAGCGCGCCATTACGATCACAGTGCCTTTCTTGTCTGCCGTCGGCGGCAAGATCCGCCCCGGAGATTACGTGGACGTCATCGGCACCTTTCCATATAACGCGCAGGTGGATGGCCGGACCGTCACGGAAATGGTGAGCGTCACCTTGTTCCAGAACGTGCTCGTGCTGGGCGTGGAGGGGGGCATGACTATCCCGGCGCAGAGAGGGCAGCCTGCCACCGCTCCAACAGACTTGATCATTATGCTGGCCCTGTCGCCGCGCGAAGCCGCGCTGTTGTCGTTCGCCCTGGAACAGAAGGCGTCTTTGAGGATGGTCCTGAGGCCGCCCTTGGAGACGGCGATAGAACCCGTTCCGCCCGTCGAGGTCAATGCCCTCTGGCAATATGTTTTCAGCAATCTGGGTCAGGAGTTTATGGCGACCAAGGAAGAGCCTGCGGCCATGAAGCCGCAGGAAAAGAAACAGGAACCGCCGGCGCCTCCGACCGTCGAGATATACCGTGGCACGGAAAAGTCCAACATGATCATGAACAAATAGTCTTTGATGAAAAGAGCCCAAGGCATCGCACTTTTTTTATCGGCGGCTGTCGCGTTACTGGCAGGGGTGCTGTGCGCCCCGCAGCAGGTGCGCAGCGAATTTTTGTTCAACGATTACGATACAGCCAGGCAACTGGATATCGTGATCGGTGAATCCAAGGTCGTTGAGGTCGCCAACCCCAAGAGGATCGCGATCGGAGATCCGAAGATCGCCGATGTCGTCGGCGCCAGCCGCACGGAAATCCTCGTCTCCGCCAAAGCGGCGGGAGAAACAAACCTTCAGATATGGGACGATTACGGTCAGCGCGAAGTGGTGGTGCGGGTTTTTGAAGAAGACCTGGCCAAGCTCAAGAAGCGTCTGGAGGACCTCTTTGCCACGGCAGGCCTGAGGGGCGTCTATTTCCAGGTGGGCGAGCAGGAGAGAAAGGTTTTTGTGCTGGGTGAAGTCCCCTTGCGCAAAAAAGATATCGTGACCCAGCTTTTGGAGAATTTCCGCAACCGCATCATCGATCTGGTGACCTTCAAAGAGGACAATCCTTTAGTCGAGATCGATGTCCAGGTTATGGAGATCGCCAAGACCGTCATTGACAAGCTTGGTATCAGCTGGTCGCAGTCCATCACGTTTAATGAGGCGACGCCAGGAAGCCACACGCTGATCCGCCAGGCGGCCGATCTTATTAAGGCCGTCGGACAGTCGCGTTTCGACAGGACCGCCCTGACAGCGACGCTTAATATCCTTGAGCAAGACAATCTGGCGCGGACCTTGGCGCGCCCCAAGCTTGTGGCTTTGAGCGGCAAGGAAGCCAAGATTCTCGTCGGAGGCGAGGTCCCCATTCTGTCGAGCGTCAGTGTTTCCAGCGGCACGACGACCACCGCCGTCGATTATGTCGAATACGGCATCAAACTGAACATCAAGCCCGAGGTCAAGGAGACCGGAGATATCCAATGCGGTCTGGAGATCGAGATCAAGACCATCGACTCCTCGACGGCACTCACCGTGCAGACAGGTCAAAGTATCTCGACGACCACGCCGGGCTTCAAGACCCGCACCGTCTCTTCGGAGCTTTACTTGAAGAACAACGAAACGATCTTTTTGGCCGGCCTCATCGACAATGAGCAAAGCAACAATCTTCAGCAGGTCCCCGGGCTGGGGAGCATGCCGATTTTCGGGGCGCTCTTTAGGTCCAAGAACTTCCAGATCGGAGATACCGAGCTTGTGGTTTCTCTGACACCCAAGGTTGTCCGCTACGGAGATATGTTGCAGGATGTCGAGTCGGCCTCGAGGCCAAAGGCGTCTGCTGGGGAGAACGAGGAGCCGGCGGACGCCTATATGCGTCTCGTCCAGGAGACGATTCTCAAGAACGTCTCCTATCCCGTCGAGGCGCAGCGCGCCAACCTTTCGGGTGAAGTGGTGTTGAGCCTTCACTTGCTTTCCAACGGCCAGTTGGTCGGCGTGATGGTGAGCGAGTCGTCAGGCCATAAACTTCTGGACAAGGCCGCTGTTTATACGGTCAAGAGACTGGCGCCCTACCCGGCGTTTCCCAAAGGGCTTCTCCTCAAAGAGATATGGGTTGAAGTGCCCATCACGTACCAGATGAACTAAGAATTCGGTCGAACCATGGCAGAGAATACTCCCACACCTGCTCCCGCAGCTCCTGCGCCTACGTTGGGCAATATTGTTACGATCTTCAGCACCAAAGGAGGTGTCGGCAAGACGCTTCTGGCGGTCAATCTCGCCATCGCCCTGGCGCAGGAAGGTAAGCGCGTGGCGCTCCTGGACCTGGACCTTCAGGCGGTCCAGGACATGGCGCGCATGATCGACGCGACCCCGCAATATTCCATCTTCGACATCATCTCCATCATTGACAAGATCGAACAGGCCGGCAATATTAAGAATTATATGACACTGGTGAGCGCCGCCGGCATCGACTTTTTGCCGGCGATCACCCGTCCCAAGCAATCGCCGCACATCACCGGCGACCGCATCGGCAAGGTCGTTTCGATGCTGACACCTTATTATGATTTCATCATCGTGGACGGCGGCCGCGCCTTCACGGACAGCCTCATCAATATTTTTAACCGGTCGAACCTGATCCTTTTTATCGTGACCCCGGACATCCTCTCGGTGTATGAGACGCGCTGGGGCCTGGATGTCTTGCAGTCCCTGCATTTTCCGCTCAAGATGATCAAACTTCTCTTGAACCGCGCAGAGAGCAAATCCGGCCTCTCGTGGCAGGAGGTCAAACTTGCGTTGCCATGCGAGATCATCGCCAGCGTCCCGTCGGACGGGCGTGTCGTCGGGTTGGCGCTGAACCGCGGCGTCCCCGTCGTGATTGACAGCCCGGCCAGCCGTGTCAGCGTCGGCATCAAAAAGTTCGCCCAGGAATTGATCGCCAACCAGTCCCTTTATATCGCCCACAAGGAGGTTCAGGACCTGCGCTCCATCAAGAAAGAAGACGTGCCGGCCGCCGGCACTTTCTGGGACATGATGGGTTTGTCGGACAAGGTCAAGTGGGTCAAGCCCATCGAGCAGGAAGATGAGATCCTGCGCCTCAAACGGCGCATCCATGCGCGGCTGATCGAAGAACTCGATTTAAAGCGCCTCGACATGGAGCTGATCAATAATCCCAAAAAAGCCAAAGAACTCAGGGAAAAGGCGGAGAAGATTATCACCAATCTTCTAGCGGACGAGACCGGGGCGTTTTTGTCAAGCCTCGAGGTCCGGGAAAAACTTGTCAAGGAGATCGCCGACGAAGCCCTGGGGCTGGGTCCTTTAGAAGAGCTCCTGCGCGACCCGGACATCTCCGATATCATGGTCAATAACAAGGACCAGGTCTATATTGAAAAACACGGCCGCGTCGAGATGACGAGCAAAAAGTTCATTTCCGACGACCAGGTGAAGGTCGTCATCGAGCGTATCATCGCGCCCCTGGGCCGGCGCATTGATGAATCCGTGCCTATGGTGGATGCGCGTCTGCCTGACGGCTCGCGTGTCAATGCCATCATCCCGCCCTTGTCTTTGACCGGCCCAACCCTGACAATCAGAAAGTTTGCCCGCGAACATTTCACGATTGAAGACCTCATCGCGCGTTTCGGGAGTCTGGACCGAGACATCGCGGATTTCCTGGCCGCCTGCGTCCTCTCAAGGAAAAACATCATCGTCTCGGGCGGAACAGGCTCCGGCAAGACGACATTTTTGAATATTCTCTCCGACTTTATCCCTGCGAACGAGCGCATCGTCACCATCGAAGATGCGGCGGAATTGAAGCTGAACCAGGAACATTGGGTGCGTCTGGAATCCAGGCCTCCCAACATCGAAGGGAAAGGCGCCATTACGATCCGCGACCTTTTCCGCAACTGCCTGCGTATGCGTCCCGACCGCATCGTCATCGGTGAGTGCCGCGGCGGCGAGGCGCTGGACATGCTCCAAGCCATGAACACAGGCCATGACGGTTCTCTGACGACCATCCATGCTAATTCCACCCGCGACGTATTGACTCGACTGGATTCCATGATCCTGATGAGCGGGGTCGAACTGCCCATCCGCGCCATCCGCGAGATGACCGCCTCGGCCATAGACATCGTCATTCAGACGGCGAGGCTTTCCGACGGGACCAGAAAGATCACCCAGGTCACCGAGGTTGCCGGGATGGATGACGAGCTCCATATCAAATTTGCCGACATCTTTCAGTTTAAACAGATGTCGATCGACCGGGATACAGGGAAGGTCATCGGTGAATTCACAGCTACCGGCCACATCCCCAGTTTTTACGAAGAATTGGTCACCCGCGGCATCCACCTTTCTCCGGAAATCTTCAAGGCAAAACAGATCCAAAAGTAAAATCAGCAGATCCTTCTTCTGTCGCGGCGCACCCGCAGTTTTCATATCGTCCTGTAAGCCGGTAGTCAAAGTTTGGCGAAGCAAAGTTGCTGCTTACTTCAGAGAATCTCGAACCGCCCCCCCTCTTCCTTTACCGGTCCATTCCGCCAATGAGTTTTTGTCTCGTGTCCGCAGCACTCCACGAACCTAGATGCTATTTACAGGGCGGGCGTCAATAACGGCTTGCGTGACGAAGCCGGCATTTGATATAATGCAGCAAGCTTCTGCCCATCGCGCGTCAGGATTTACGGATAGGACGTTACAAGAAGGATGATGCCAAGGGCATCTGCTTGGGCGGGTCCAGGCGATTGTGAAATTAATGACACCAGCTGCCGTAGAAAGCGCACCATTTTGATAGAACAAGTGGGGCCGTTGGGCCACAGGACACCCGCCATTACGATATGGCGGGGACGGGTATCAGGACCAAGGAGAGGCTAATGACAGCAGAGGTTTTATACAAGGCTATTGTGGAAGAATCCGGGAAGGTGCTGGCAGACAAGATTACTGTCGCCGATTCGTTGGGTGCCAGGATCAAGGGGCTCCTTGGAAAAACGGGGCTGGAGGATGGCCAGGGCCTCCTGATCAAGCCCTGCAGCTCTATTCACATGTTTTTCATGAAAATACCCCTGGACGTCCTTTTTCTGACCAAAGATAGCAGGATTATCAAGGTAGTCAAGGGGCTGAAACCATGGAGGCTCTGTGGATGTTTGTTCGGGGGTTATATGGTATTAGAGCTTAAGAAGGGCACTCTTGATGTAGCAGAAGATTTGATGAATAGACACATAAAATTAAGCAAAATATAATGTCCAATACCATAAACTATTTTTCATAACTTTAGCAAATACTGCAAGTAATACAAAATAAATGTCCAATATATCCAAATTTAACCATAATGTCAAACGATTCATACTTGAAACGCGCAAGCGAAACTCTGATTATGGGGTCAGGAAGCTTGCCGATTTAGCTTTTTCGAAGTATGGCGTTAAAATCAGTAAATCTACAGTCAATAATTTAATAAAATCAGCTAAGTTAAGCAAGCCGGTCGGCCGAAGTGTAGTCAAGTCATACAGGTTCTCTGGGGAGCTATATGGTGCTGGATATGCTTTTTTTGTTGGTGCTATGCGGCTTTTGGGTATCGGAGATAAAGTGGCTGCCATATCGTCGGAAATGGGTCTTTGTAAGGGGATCAAAGCGGAGACAGTGCCATCTCTGGTAGAAGGATGGCTTCTCGCCAGAGCGATTTACAATGTCCCTCTAGAAAAAATCGCCAGCTATTCGAAGAAAGAGCTTT
>CAZAYJ010000060.1:0-7503 GCA_964489335.1 uncultured Planctomycetia bacterium | reverse complement strand
AGACGCGGACCGATGTCACCGCCGAACAAGTGGCCTTGCGGTTGGACGAATACAACCATTTGAGAGGCGGGACATGTTCACGCGTCGCGGACAATCTGTGCTGGAATACGCGCTCCTGATCTCGGTGATTTGCGCTGTCTTTTTGACCATGTTTGTTTATAGCAAAAACGCGGTTCGCGCCAGGCTTTTGACGGTACAGGACCGCTTGAACGAAGCGGATAAGTAAGAGGACCGGCCATGGCTCGTTTGTTGAGAGAGGTGTTGGGAGATCGCAAGGCCCAGAGCTTTCTGGAGTATTCCATCCTGATTGCAGTGGTTGCCGCGGCTTTTGTGGCCATGGCCATGTATGTCCGGCAGGCGGTGCAGGGAAGGATCTATCGCCTGGAAGACTCCGTGACGGCAAAATCGAACAAGGGGAGCACGCCGTGGAGCGTGCCCGTGTAAGGGCGAGGAGAAGATAAGAATGAACACGCGCTATCGTATAGACGCAAGAGAAAAAGGGCAGATGACCATCGAATACGCGGTGATGTTTGTGGCCATCACGGCTGTTGTGCTCTATGCCGCCACATATTTTATCCAGCCGTCCGTGAACAGGTTTTTTAACGGCACGGCCAAGGTTATTAATAAGTCGGTCGAAGAGATCGAGAACAGGTTTAGTTAATCCAGAAGAGGGTGGGCCTCCGCATGCCGTCCGAATGAGGCAAGGCGTGGTTCATCCGATTGAGCCAGGTAATCCACTTGGCGGAGGATTTAATAAAAAATCCAGGAGGGAGAAAGGGGGTGGAAGGAACATGAGAAAGGTGTTGAGCAAAGTAGGCCAAAGTACGTTGGAATATGTTATCGTCTTGACAGCGATCGTGGCAGCGATTCTTTTTGCGGCAACACAGTTCATCAAGCCGGGCGTTAACCGTATCTATGACGAGACGGGTTCGAAGCTGAATAGTACAGCAACTGTCTTCGCCAATAAGGTCGGTATCAGCCTGAACGCGACCGGCGGCGGCACAACCGGCGGCACAACCGGCGGCGGAACTAGTGTCGGCGTATAATCGCGGTCCAAAAGATCGCCACGCTGAAGGAGGTGAAAAAGGATGTTTAGATGGTTGAACTCAAGGAGAGGTCAGAATACGGCTGAGTACGCGATCTTGATCGGCGTTATCGTGGCAGCTGCCATCGCGATGCAGATCTATATCCGTCGCGGTATGCAGGCCAGGATCAAAGACGCCGTCGATTTCACGCGGACGGCGGATGACGATGCCGGCAACGGGTTCTTCAGCAACATGAGCCAGTACGAACCGTATTACTATCAGACGAACTTTGAGACGAGCCAGAGCGGAACGCAGTCAGAAGAGCTGCAGTCCGGCGGCGGCGTCATCAGGACGTCTATCACAGACACAACGCAAAGAACCGGAAACCAGACCTACGGCAACTACATGGAAGGCAATTAGGTTTTCATGTTTTGCGCGAGCCAAGGAGGTGATATTCCAATGCGCAGGTGGTTAAAAAAGAATGGTCAAAGCACCCTCGAGTACGCGGTTTTAATAGTGGTCATAATTGCTGCCTTGATCGCGATGCAGGTATACCTGAAGCGCGGCATCCAGGGCAGAATGAGAGAGTCAACTGACCAGATCGGCGAGCAATTTTCGCCGGGCTACACCGTTTCAAACAGAACCACCAGCACATACTCTAACAGCCGTGAAGAAAACACTGGTTGGTCAACAACGACCGAAATCTACAATCAGTGGCAGAACAGAGCGGGCTGGGAGAATGTGATGAACGCCGAACAGGAATACTGGGGCGTGTAAGGACAGATCAGGGGAATGGCAAGCCCTGCGAAGGGCAGGATACGATGAACACGAAAATATTGAACACACAATCGGGTTTAACCAACGAGCGGCGGCTTTCCGAAAGACGCACCCTCCCGGAAGCCGGAGAGTCCCGTTCGGCTTGCCATTCTTTTTTCCTGGGGTTATCGCCCCGTGGCCAGCAGGTGGCGGAGTATTCGTTGTTGATCGCGGCGATCTCTGCGGCACTGCTGGCGATGTACATCTATACGAAAAGAGGATTGCAGGGGACGATTAAGAACCTCGCGGACCACGAGATCGGCTGGCAGAACGATAGCGTGCCGATCCTGGCGTCCGGCGCCCATCAGTCGTCGAATTCAACGCTGAACACGGTGAGTCATGACAGGATGAATATTAAGAAAGACCCCGACTTCGGGACGCAGTATGAGTTCAGCAGCGCTTCTTATTCCAGCGGGGAAGGCAATGCGACGTATAACGAATTTTAGGGCGGTCGCCATGAGACAAAAAAGGTATTTTACATTCTATTTTTTGAAAGAAGGAGATCCGCAGAGAGCGGGTTTCCGGCGCGGCCAGTCGACCGTTGAGATGGCTATTCTCATTATGCTGATCGTCTTTGCTTTCATCGCGATGCAGGTGTACCTGAAGCGCGGCATCCAGGGGCGCCTGAGGGCCAATATCGATTCGATCGGCGAACAGTACGACCCGGAGAAGACAACGTCGGAATTCAATCTGTTCCATGACAGCGATGTGACGACCACCAGCGAAAGCACCGAAGAAATGTATGTAGACCCGACATCGTGGTCGGGGCAGTATCAGAACAGGGTCATCACGATGGTGCATACGCAGACGCATTACGATAATACTGTCAAGACAGGATTCGAGTACGTAGGAGCGCCGTAAAGAGGTTAACCGGCTGGCCGGTTTTAAAGTCCGCCGGTTAAAAAGACATGAAGAGAGCATCGCACAATGAGAAACGGATTCGGGAATGCCGGGGCCAGGCCCTCTTGGAGCTGGCGGTCTTTGGCACGATCTTTTTGACGATTCTGACAGCGATGATCGCCTACGGTCTTAAATATAATTACAACCAGAGGGCCCAGATGCTGGCTTTCCGCCGCGCCATGACAATTGCCTCGGACAGGAATTACGGCTCTGGCAGCTACATGCTTATTCAGGACCGCCATATCCCGGATCCGACGGATGCCTTTGGTATCGGTTCGATTTCTCCGTTTGTGGCGTCGGCCTCCGTCACGCGCGATCCAGAGATGGATGCGGTGCCTGCAGATGCCGCGTCGCTGCCCACGACCGTGATCGATATGGAAGTGACAGGTGTCGGCGGCGAAATCGAACCCCTGGCCCGTCTGGCGATCAAGAATGCCGGCTTCAGGACCGAAAGCGGGGTCTCGGAAGACATGCTCGAAAAGTATAAATTGATTTATAGCGACGTCGTGGATGAAGGGGGCGGCAATGTGCGCATCATCGATTCCTGTATAGGGGAGATGATTGATCATGCGGCGTGTTACCAGCAGGCGGCCAAGATCGTGGATACAGACCTGTGCACGAGGGATTGCCAGATTACGTCGACAAGCGGGACGGATTGCAGCACTATCTGCGCCAGGCGCATGAATCCGCCCAACCAGGATGACCCGACGTATAATCCTGCGTTAGGCGGGGCGTGGTATGCCGCCAACTGGTATGTGCAGGACGGCCGTTACGTTTTCCCTGCGCTCAACGAAGTGTTCGCGCGCGTCGGCGCGAGCGCTTCGAGCATGGGCATGCAGCCGGATACGGAGACCCGCTCAAAGAGGTCCACGCAGATACGCAAGATCGAGACCACGTCGAGGATCGTGACGGAAGAGAATGCGACATGGGAAGACAACAACATTAGGACATTTGTGACGTTCAACAACCTGCAGTCGAACGGGTATCAGATAAACCATGACGACCCCATGGATTACGCGGACGCGGTGGATGTCGATGAGATCAATAGCCGCTCCACGGGCGAGATTCACCAGACGATGACAACGCCGAAATAAAATGACAGGATATGATGTCATGATGACGACGACCAGGACGAGACAAACGGAGGCAGGACAGTCGACGCTGGAACTGACGGCGGCGCTGATCGTTTTGATGATCCTGCTTGTGGGCGCCGCCAAGATTTTTGTGTGGCTCAATGAGCGCATGGCCTACAGGCAGTCTGAATATGAGAAAACGCGCGTGCAGGCTGGAAGCGTGGCCTTCACGAGCTCAATCGACTTAATGAACGCAGAACAAACGAAGGGGGTGGAGATCGATGAGTCGTCTAATCCGCCGCTTAACATCTTTAAATAACCTGGCGCCCTTGGGCAATAAGCGGGGGCAGATCGCCACACTTTTGATCCTGGCGACGGTGATCCTGCTTATTTTCACGATGGTGACGCTGAATCTCGGGAACGTGGCCATCAATTCCACGAGTGTGGCCAATGCCGCCGACTCGGGGGCTCTCTACCTTGTGTCCCAGCTTTCGACAAAATCCCGCCAGCTTTATGAAGGCCTTGGCAATACGACGGAGAAGTGTCAGAAGACCGGGTGGGCGAGTTTTGTGCTGGCTATCGTGGTCGCCATCATCGCGGTCGTTGTCAGTATTGTTTCTTTTGGTGTCGCATCGCCTTTGGCCCTGATGGCTATCGGTGCCGTGGCAGGCGCCGCAGGCGGCGCCATGGGGGGCGCTATCGCCGGCACGGGCGTGGCAAAGGGCGCCCTGACAGGCGCGTGCATCGGCGCAGCTATCGGCGGCATCGGCGCGGGCATCGCGTCTATCGCCGGGGCGACGACATCTGTGAGCGCCGGTGCCGGGACTGCAGGCGCGGGAGGCGCGACAGGCGGCACAGCCACAGCAGCAGGCACAGGTGCAGGTGTGAGCGCGGGCGGCGGCGGCGTGGCTACAGGCGCAGGCGCTACCTATACGACGACGACAGGCGGCATCCTCGGGATCGGCGGAACGACGTCTGCGCCGGTGGCGGTGAGCGCTGGCGGTGTGATCCCTGCAGGCGCCACCATCATATCAGGGACAGCGACAATTATTCCTATGACAGCAACGGCTGCGTGGACCGGCGTTGCTTTGGGCGCCCTGAGTGTGGCGGCTGCTGGCTATAACGAATCCGTAGCGCAGAGTATCCCGGGCGCCGTGGCCGAGCAATTCACGAAGATGCTCAACAAGATGAATGAACCCGACAGGATCCGCGAGTCGGTCTTTATGCAGGCGCTCCAGTTGGTTGTGGATGACCCGACTAAATCTTATGATTCGCCGGATTCCAATTTGAACGGCGATACGCTGGAATACGTGCCTGATTTTCAGATTTGGCTGTATAACAGGTTCAGGATCATCGGCAGCGTGACAGACCTGATTGATCCAGAGCCGGTTGTGTCCGACTTCTTAAACAATTACGCCTGGCAGTTTGAAAATGTCTGCAAACTGGCCAACGAAGGCGGAGATTACTGGCAGTATGTGGGCGGTGCGGCGGCCTATGTGGGTCAGCCGGGTCCGCTGGAGCGCGCGGATTACAAGTGGGTCTCGACTCCGGCGCCGACGCCGGAAGATCCGAATGCGACAGAATATGTGGCCCAGGCAGGACGCGACGGCCATATTGTGGAACTTTTGCGCGGACTGCGCAATGCAGGCTATCCGGTATCCTTCTGGAACCCGGGTCCCACGCCTGACCAAATGAATGAGTGGGGATTACAGTGTAACGGCGATGTCTGCATCGATCCTCCGATCGCCCAGGGATACGACGAGCTCGACGATATGGCGGACAACCTGCTGGAGATGGGGGATTTCATCGCCGCCTTGAGGGCGCAGCCGCAAAACGATACGATCGAAGCGTGGCGCGGATGGTCGTTTTTCTTCTATGACGAGTACGATACAAGCAACCCGGCCACCTATCTGGTGAGGAGTGAGAAATATGCGCAGGAGCTGGGCAATTGGATTACTGAAATCGAAGCTATTAGGACGAGCCTGCCGGCGTGCCTCTTTGGCGGCCCTGGGGGAGATACGGTCCTGAATCCTCCTTGCCAGTTCGGCGGCGGCGGCAGCATTGACAACGATATCGACGACGAGTTCTATAACGCGTATTACGACTTGGGAGGCATGCAGTATGAGATGAACTCGTTCCATGGCGCGATCAACGGGTTTTTCACGGCGCTCTTCCCCGAAGTCGAGGAGAGCGCTTATGAGCAGATCTGCGTTCCGCCGGACGAGCTGAACCCGGCCGGAAAGTCCTGCGGCGGCAAGAACCCTGTTCGCTACGAATGGAAGGATTCGCGCGGAGACCATGAAGTGACGGTGAAGGCCGTCTTCAATGTCCCGCGCCTGAGGACATACAAAACAGGCAACTGGTTCAGCGGCAAGGTGTGCGTTCAGCTGCTGCACGGCGCCGAAAACGTCCAGGTGATCGCGTCGCGCTGGGACAGCCCCAAAGGCATGGGCGCTCTCGGGACATGGAACCCGTTCGGCGGCCGCGTGACAAAGGCCGCAAAGGCTTATTACAGTTATTCTAAACAGGCCCAATTGGTGAATTAGACGAGGCGAGGGGTTTATGAAAAGAATGATGGCAAAGACAATTGTGGCGGGCGCGGCGGCGGTCCTCTTGCTCACAGGCTGTGCGGCCAAGGACGATGTGAAGCTGGCGCGCCAAATCGTCACCCAGCTCGTCCAGGGGCGCTATTCCGTGCGCAAGCTGATCGACTGGGAGAACCTTAAGGCCCTGGAGACAAGCGTGGGTGCCGAATACAAGGCCCTCGCCAACGATAAGGAGAAAGAAGGATATCAGAGATCTTTTATTGACGGATTCAAGCGCGGTTTTGCCGGCACGGGCGCCAAGATGAGGACGTTCTACAACTGGAGGTTCCTGGCCAAGGTGGACCCGACGCTCAATATCGTGGCCGCCAATATTCACGACGACAAGTATCTGTTTTTGGTGGCCATCAAGCACGAAGGCAGGGTGCGGAAGGTCGTGGAACTCAAGATCATCCAGATTCTTGATCAGCAGAAGTTCCGCGAGATGGAACAGGGGTTCCCGAAATGAACGGTATCTACGATGTGTTCAACGCTGGAAGGAACAGGGCCGGGATGAGTATCCTGGAGTATTCCATGTTGCTCATGGCTTTGGTCGCGGCCCTCTTGTCCGTTCAGGTGGCTTTGAAGAGGGTTATTGCGTATAAGTGGCGCGACGCGGCGGATTCTTTCGGCTTGGGGCGCCAGTATGAGACGGATGGCTCCAAGGCGACAACCGTTGTGAGGTATTAACATGGTGGTGAAGGGATTGATTTTCATAGCGCTGTTTGCGTCGGTGACGCTCCTGGGATACCAGCTTGTCCCCGTAGCATGGGACAGGTTTTACGCCTGGCGTGTCCACGGCGTCGAGGTGCAAAGGGCGCGCCTGAAAGAGATGTTCCTGGACATGGACCCGCAGAAGCTGTTTTTGCTCAATGTGATTTCGCCGACCGTCTTCTGCGTTGTCGGGCTGGCTATCTTCAAGAGTCTGATGGGCGCCCTCATCGGTCTGGCGGTTGGCTTTGCGATCCCGGCCCTGATCGTCAAGAACATGATCTTCGCCAGGAAGGCCAAGTTTGCCGCCCAGATTACTGACGGCCTGATGATCCTGTCGAGCTGTTTGAAGGGCGGTTTAAGTTTGCTGCACTCTATCGAAGCGCTCGTGGAGGG
>CAZAYJ010000059.1:0-7586 GCA_964489335.1 uncultured Planctomycetia bacterium | reverse complement strand
CCACGCCTTCATCGAAGACGGCAAAGATACCGGCTGTCGGCATGAGGCACACCCCTGTCTTCTTCTTGATATCGCAACCGTCGTGGCAGGCCTTGCCGATTTGGGTCACACGCAAGACAGCCGAAGCCCCCACGGCGAGGCGATCGCCGACCTTGACGTCTGAAAGATCCATGCCTTCGGTCGTCAGGTTCTCGGCAAAAACGCCGGGATGAAGATCAACACCGTCCGCCTTGACCACATCCTCGAATTTCTCGATGTCTTCAATGCTCAAAAGACTGACCTGCCGCGTACCCGGTCCTGCATGAGCATCCCCCTCCAGGCCCTCACCCGCGACCAGACGGCCGGAGCGTTGCATGGATTTGGGGCCCTTCTTCTGAGGGGAAATATTGATCGAAAAGATGCGTCCGCTTGTCACAGAGATGCCTTCCAGACCCCGCTCTTGCCGCCCCTCTTCTCCAGAAGGCGCAAGTCTTTGATCACGATGCCCTTGTCGTAGGCCTTGGCCATATCATAAACCGTCAGGGCCGCGACCGCACAGGCGCAAAGAGCTTCCATCTCGACGCCCGTGGCATAGGCGGTTTTGACGACAGACGTGATCTCCAAGGCCTCCGGACGAAATGAAAACGAGATATCAACGAAGCTGACCGGTAAGGGATGACAGAGGGGAATCATCCCCGCCGTATTCTTGGCCGCCAGGATCCCCGCCGCCTGGGCGGCGCCTAGACAATCACCCTTCCCCAGTGCGTTCTCTTTGATCATCTTGAGGACGCGGGAACATGCACAGAGGCGGACACGCGCGCAGGCGAGGCGCGTTGAAAATTTTTTCTGTGAAATATCCACCATCCTGATGCGGCCCTTTACAGATCCCATCTCATCCTCCAATGGACGACATTTCAAAAAACCTGCCGCATATCATCTTGTTGTAGCGACTTTTGGCTTCAGCTGTCTGCGCGATAAGGGTTGCAATGTCCTCTGTTCGTCCGGCGCGCAGCAATGTCCCCACATCCGCATAATGATCGGTATGCAAACAAGGGAAGAGCTTGCCGTCAGCCGTCAGGCGCAGGCGGTTGCACCCGGAACAGAAAAAATGCGTGACGGAGCTGATAAACCCCAGACGCGGGCCGCCACCCAAGAGCCGATAATATTGCGCCGGCCCGGACAAGGGGTCACACCCTAGCGGCACCAAAGGACCGTAGGCCGCTTCAATAACCCGCATCACATCGCCCGAATCAACATAAAGAGACTTAAAAACCTGACTGCGTTTCTGTGTGGGAAAATATTCGATAAACCGGATGATCAGGTCATACTCCCGGCCAAAACGCACAAAGGAAACGATCTCGTCATCGTTAAAACCGCGGACCAGAAGGACATTAACGCGCACATCTGCCAGGCCGCTCTCGCGGGCGGCGCGTATGCCTGCCAGTACCCGTTCCAAGCCGTCGACACCGGTCAATGAACGGAAGCGGTTTCTTTGAAGCGTATCGAGACTAACATTGACCCTCTGCAGGCCTGCGAAAGGACGCGCGGACACGGCATCCGCGAGCGCAAAGCCGTTTGTCGTCATCGATAGAAGCTTAAGCCCTTGGATCGCCGCCAGCCGTCGGACGATATCGTGGACGCCGACGCGCAAAAGAGGCTCGCCGCCGGTCAACCGGATATGACGGACACCGAGACCGACAAAAAGCCGCGCCAGGCGTTCAAGTTCATCGGCGTCCAGATATTCCTGATCGGGAAGGAACGACTCCCTCTTCTGCGCCCCACAGTAAAAACAATCAAAGGAACAGCGGTCCGTCAGGGAAACTCGTAAATATGAACATGCGTGCGTCATATCTTAACGAAAGAAACGCGCGTCCCTCTTTTTAATCGCGCATGCGGGGCCGCCGCAAAAAAACAATCTGCGCCTGTGACGTGATAGATATCCGCGCTCCCGTGAAAAGCCATGGGCGCGATGCCGGTCCCTTTGTTTTGACGGCACAGGCGGGCCGGCAGAAACGACAGGCGCTCGCTCTCATTATACACGTCTTTCAGCAAAACACCCTGCAGGAAGGAAAACTTACCTTCGGCCCCCTGAAGGTATTCTATCACCGGCCTGACAAACAACATGAAGGTCACAAGGCTCGCTATGGGGTTCCCCGGCAGGCCAAAAACCAGCCGACGGCCCTGACGGCCGAACCATAACGGCCTTCCCGGCCGAATCAACACTTTATGGAAAAGACAGGTCACGCCGTTTTTGGCTAATATCCGCGGAACATAGTCTCTTGCGCCTGCCGAAACGCCTCCGGTCACGATGAGGATATCATGTTTCAGCCCCTGACAAACCTTCTTGTCCAAAAGGGCCGCGCGATCGGGGGCGTGTCCAAGATTTTCGCACAAGACGCCCATGCGCGACAAACTGGAAAAGATCATCGGTGTCGTCGCATCGTAGACCTGTCCGCGGCGCACGCACCGTCCGGCCGCAACGACTTCATCGCCTGTCGTCAACAAGGCGACACGCGGCGGCGCAAAGACCTCGACACGGCGATATCCCAGGGACCCCAGAAGGGCAATGCGCGCCGGATTCAACAATGTTGCGCGCCGCAGGAGAAGCGCCCCCTTCCTGTAATCGTGACCGCGGGAATAAACGTCCTCTCCCCGACGCACGCGGCGTAACACCCGCAGGCGGCCGTCCGTCAAAACCTGCACATCTTCTTTTTTGATGACGGCATCTGCACCCGGCGGCATCATGGCACCCGTGGCGATTGCGGCGCTTTCGCCGGCGCCAATCCTGCGGCCGAAAACCTTGCCGGCAGGAATAAACCCGACGACACGCAGGACGACAGGCGCATCGACCGTGTCCCGGCTGCGCACGGCAAAACCATCCATGACAGCCCTGTCAAAAGCAGGCGCATCCGCCGGCGCCGTAACGTCACAGCTCAAAAATCTTCCTTCGGCTTTAATAAGTTCCAAACGGGAAGTCTTACGTCGAGGCAGATGGCGAAAGACAATCTTGCGTGCGATCGTGAATGAGATCATGATAGGACACATCCTGGCGGCGCAGATCACTTCCTGGATGTCTCTTGTTCCTCAAGCCAGGAAAGGACAATATCTTTGATATTCCTCACAATGTCATCCTTGGCCTTTTCCAGTTCCGGCGTCATCTCAAGGCCATAGGAAGCATCTTTTACCTGGATGCCGGCCACATGGACATCCGTCGTCAGACCCAAAATCTTATAGACTCCCAAGAGATCCGCCAGCGTGATCTCATGGGAAGAGATCTTGCCGGCACCGGTATAAACATAGGCATCTTCCAGACGGAAAACCTTCACGGTGGCAGGCGCCAGCCCGGCATCCATGGCATCGATCAAAAGGACACGGCGGAATTCGCTCAGGAAATTGATAAGGCCGAAGCTGGCGATCCCGAAATTCAGAAAAGAGACGTCTCTGCTTTTAAGCTCCTTCTCGAGCTCTGCCAGAAGGTGGATCCCCACGCCGTCATCCCGACGCAGGGTATTGCCAAGGCCGATGATGGCGATACTACGAGACGAATCTAACATCGAGCAAGTGCGTCGAACAGGAAATGCAGGGGTCATAGGCCCTGGCCAGCATTTCCAGCGTCAGGCGCATCTCCTCCTCGCCTTGAATGCCGACGATTTCAGGAACGATTTTTTTCATGTCGGCCTCAAGATTATTGATGTTCTGGTTTGTTGGAATGATGCAGTTGGCGGCCGTCACGACGCCGTGGTCGTCGACCGTGTAATCGTGAAAAAGGATGCCGCGCGGCACTTCCACCGCGCCCACGCCGCGGCCGGCGCACGTCCTGACCGGCCACTGGTCTTTTTTCGGATACATCGTCACCAGGACTTTTTCCTCATTGATACCGTCCTTGATCAGCTTTTCGAGGATGGCGATGGAGCCTTCCAGACAATAGCCCCATTCAACGACCTGGGCCACGGTGTTCATAAAAGTATTGGTGCACGGCCGCTCAAGACCCAGATAAGAAGCAACCTCTTTCGATTTCTTGTCCAGCTTATCGCCGTTGAGGTTGAAGCGCGCCAGGGCCCCCACCATGTAAGGCGCATTATTGACCGTCACGAATTTCGCGGAAGAATAATCACGCACCTCTTCTTTAATCACCGAAAGATAGTCTTGGGGGTCGACGAGCCTCTCGCCGTTGACGTTGATCTTTCCATCATAAAATGCGTATTCTTTGTCGTGCGACAAAGCCACATACTGCCCCTTGCGCTCAAAAGACGGCAGCGTCAGTTTCTTGAAGAGTTCGACCGTTTCTGCGTAATAGGCGCGCGCCTCCAGCATCATCTCCCGGAGAATCAGCAAATGGGGTTTCTCAGGGATCTTCGTCAGACCGCCGATGGCAAAAGAGATCGGGTGGGTATGACGTCCAGCCAGAATCTCCCCGGCCCAATCGGAAAGCTTTTTCATGCGGAAGGCCCGCTCGATAACAGGCCTGTGGGTCTTCACCAGAGGCATGATGCTCTTGACACCCAGGAGGTCCGGCGCGACAAGGACATAGGCATGCAGGACATGGCTGTCCATCTGTTCGGTATGCAGGAGGAGTTTGCGCAAAAGGAGCGTATCCTCGTGGGGCACGATACCGAGCGCTTTTTCCGATGCCTTGATCGACGCCAGGCTATGGCCGCAGGCACAGATGCCGCAAATGCGGCTTGTCAGGTGTTGGGCCTCATAGATCAATCGGCCGCGTAACATCGTCTCAAAGAATCTGGCCGATTCGATGACCTTGAATTTACACTCCTTAAGCTCTCCGGCGCGAACGTCGACCGTGATGTCGCCGTGGCCTTCGACGCGCGTCAGATAATGAACATCAATCTTAACGTCCCTTGGACTCGAACTCTTTGTCATATTTGGCCCTCTCCTTCTGGGCGTTACAGTAGAGCGTAAATTTATCCAGGATCCCTTCAACCGTCAGGCCGTATTTCTCCAGGATGTCTTTCTGTGCGTTGACGGCCGGGTTATCGATCAAACCGCGGCAGCCGACGCATGGAACACCGTTATTCGGCAGCCAGGAGTTGCAGCCCGCGCGCGTGATCGGCCCGAGACAAAACTGGCCTTTATCATACAGGCAGATGTTCTCATTCTGTCTGCATTCGACACATACAGGATAAGTCGGAACTTTGTAGGGCTTGCCCATGAGCACGCATTGCATCACCTTGATAAACTCCGGGCCGTGAATGGGACAGCCGTGAACATAATAATCTACTTTGACGACGGCATCGATCGGCTTGACGGCCATGGCGTCCTTGACGGGATCGACGTCGCCATAGACAATCTTTTTCTGCTCTTCGAGGGATTTCAGGTTTTTAAGATTGTTAACCCCGCCTGTTGCCGCGCAGGCGCCGAGCGCCACGATCACCTTGGCTTTGGCGGCGACCGCCTTAAGCCTTTCTTCGTCATGCCTGGAGGCGATGCTGCCTTCAACAACGAGAACATCGTACTCCTGGCCTTCTTCGCTCATGATCTCGCGGAAATTCACGATATCGACGGCCTTTGTCAATTCCAGAAGGTCGGCCCCAAGATTCGCCACCTGCAGCTGACATCCTTCACAATCCGTGAATTCGAAAAAGGCGATTTTCGGCTTCGCTTTAGACATGACATTCCCCCTCGTGACACTCCCCTTCCATCTGCCGAAGCTCATCATAGGTAAAAACCGGACCGCTCTGGCAGACATAGACGCCGCGGATCTGGCAGTGACCGCATTTACCCAGCCCGCACTTCATCTTGCGCTCCAGCGAAACGACGATCTGATGGCCCGGGATCTCTTTTTTCAGCAATTCGACGATGACGAACTTATACATGATCGGCGGCCCGACGACGACGGCATAGGTCTTTTTCGGTTCGATAGAAACGCCGGGGATGAGGCTCGTGATCAGGCCGACGTTTCCTTTCCAGTCAGGGTCGGCGCGGTCCACCGTGCAGTTGAATTTGATATCTGCCCGTTTCTGCCAGGCCTCAACTTCTTCACCGAACAACATGTCTTTGGGCGTCTTGCAGCCCAAAAGGATCTGCACATCGCCGAAATCCTTGCGCTGGTCGAGGATATAATGGATAAGGGAACGCAACGGGACAATCCCGAGGCCTCCCGCCACGATCAGGATGTCATTGCCCCGCATCGCATCAAGAGGAAACCCCTTGCCGAACGGCCCGCGGATCCCCAGGACACTACCCGTCTCCAATTTGTGCATAGCGGTCGTAAGCCCCCCGACGCGGCGAACCGTCAATTCAAAATACCCTTTTTCCGTCGGCGATGAACAGACGGAGATAGGGGCCTCTCCCACGCCGAAAAGGGAGACCTGCACAAACTGCCCCGGTACGTGTTCAAGGTCCTTCTTGCCATCAAGCTCGATACGGAACAACTTCTCGAACTCCGTATATTTGTTGGTCTTGACGATCTTCGCCTTAACCGGCTTGTAGGGAGAGGTCTTCAGAAGTTCCTGATAAGACAATTCGGTCTTCATGACTCCCTCCTTTCATCCAAGAGAGCATTCACCGTTTCGACCAAACTGATCTTGGCCATGCAGGTGCGCGTACAGCGGCCGCAGCCCGTGCAAAAATACTTGTTGTATTTTGCCACGGGGTATTTAAATTTCCGGTAATATCTGTGACGCTGGCGGCCGTCCCGTCCGGGACGGAAATCCTCGCCTGTGGCGACCTTGGCAAAATCGTCCATCTGACAGTAGCTCCACGTCCGGGTCCGCACGCCGTCATTAAGGTTCATCTCCATCTCATCGGCGATGTCGAAACAATAACAGGTCGGACAGACGGCCGTGCAATTGGTGCAGCCGACGCACCGCCGCCCCACGTCCTGCCAGACAGGGCTGAAAAATCCCTCGTCAAAGGCCTTCTCGACAGACTTGATGTCCTTGCTGAATTCATTATGAAATTTTTTCAGTTTTTCGTCCTGGGCTTTTTTCAGCCGGCCCCTGTCCTTATCGTTCATCTCCCGGATATAGCTCTTGCCGGCCACAAGCTTCTCGCCCTTCTCGGAATTAATATGCATTGCATAAGAATCATCCAGGTCTGTCAGCATGATGTCATACCCCCCGCGGGGCACGTGGTTGCCGACAGCCGCGCAAGATGCATAGGTATCGCAGTAATCCATGCACTCGATACCGATGACCGTCGTTTTTTCCTTGCGGTTCAGGTAGTTCGGGTCGGCTGGATTATCATTGAAGACGACATCCAGGCACTGGATACCTGCAATATCGCAGGTATGGACAGCGAAAAGGATATACTCCTCAAACTCCTTGATGGCCTTGTCTGTCTTATAAGGATCGATGCTGAATTTCAACAGGGCTTCTTTCTGGGGAAAATAATATTTCTTGGGAGGCAAGATCGTAGGGCTATAGACGAGAGACATCTCTTCGAACTCATTGACGGGGCGGAAGACATACTGATGTTCTTTCTTCTTGGGCCCGAAGATCTTGCCGTGGCGTTTCAGAGAATCGAACCACCGCGGCATATCTTTCTTGGCAATAATCGCATATTTCATAAGAGCTCCTCAATTCCGCCTCTGGCAGAATTAGACCCTTCGCTTATTTGGTATGGCGAAGGTCTACCCCCTTGTGGGGTTA
>CAZAYJ010000058.1:0-7637 GCA_964489335.1 uncultured Planctomycetia bacterium | reverse complement strand
CCTGAATCAGCTGGATGCTAAAGATACAGGCGCTCTCTTGGATTTTTGTCAGCGCGTTCTTGATGAACGTGGTCGAACAGGCCTCCTGGGTTTCGTTTTCCAGGCCCAGGAACCGGAGAAATTGTTGTTTTTCATTGAATGACCCCCGGTACATATCCAGGAGGGCCCATCCTTCAGAAGACGCAATCTTCAGAATATGGAGAAATTTTTCTTCAGTGTCGATCTCTGGTTTCCAGCGCAAGCGGCCATAGCGGGATGCCTGGATATCAAAGAGCTTTTCTTTGATTCCGTCGAAAGCAATATTCTTTTTTTCGCAGTTTCTGCGGAAAAGCGCTTCATCCACTGTGCCGCATTCAAAGTCCCACCAGGCGCAAAGATTGCTCATGTCATGCGTGGCCATTGTCGCCAGGGCGCACGTGCGGTAGCCCTCGGGGGATTTGAATGCATAACTCTTGCCCCAATCGCGCATCCAGCGTTGCACGTCGATGCCGGGGATGCCCATCTCGTTGAGGACTTTGAAACAGCAATTCGGTACGGTCCCAAGGTCTTCGGCACAGGCCAGCATATTGGAATGCTTGACCATCAGGGTCAAGAGGTCTTTGCCGTGTTTCTCCCAAACGTTTTCGTCGGCAGGATCGAAGACACCATTGAGGCCGCCGTTTTGTGCAGGTTCGGACAAAGGAATGCTCCAGACGCGAAAGATGCCCACAACGTGGTCGATACGGTAAAGGTCGTAGAAATTTTGGGCATACTTGAGTTTTTCGATGACATAGGCATAATTATGTTGGGCGATGCCGTCCCAATTGAATGGTGGCATGCCCCAGCGCGGACCTTTGGAATACAGGAGATCTGGCGGCGCACCCGAAGAAAGATTGAGCTTGAAACAATCCTGGTGGGACCAGACATCGGCCGAGTCTCTTGATACGAGAAAAGGGATATCCCCCATCAAAAGCACGTTGTTTATCTGCGCATAATTCTTGGCGTCTTTGAATTGCTCAAAAAGCTGCCATTGCAACCATTGATGAAACAGGATGCTTTGCTTGTGAGCATCACGGAAGGCATGTAAAGCCGTTTGCGCGCGGTTTTTTAGATCATTCGACCACTCCTCCCAACCCGCGTCACCGTTTTTTTCCTTAATGACTTTGAAAAGCGCATAATCTTCGATCCAGAAGGCATTTTGTGTGACAAAGGAGTCGAATCCATCGGCTCTTTCGGGAGAAAGCGATGCGAATATCTTCCAGAGGAGTTCCATTTTGGCTTTTTTGATCCGATAGTCGACCCTTGATCGGCCAGTAGGGAATTCATTTTTTATCTTGAGCAGGTCCAAGAGAAAAGGCTTGATATCGACACCTTTAAGTTTTTCAAGACGCAGATACATAGGGTCAAGCGCAAACATGCTCTGAGCGTCGTAGGGCCTGAAACCGAAGCCGGTATCATTCATGGGTAACAATTGAATGATACTCATACCGCAGGTTTTACACCAGTCAACCAAAAGCCGGATATCGGGAAGCTCGCCTATCCCTGTGCTTTCGGAGCTGAACACGGAGAATAACGGGGCGACAACGCCGGCCCGGCGATGGATGCCGATGCGTTTCCATTGATCAGCCGTGATAGTCGATAAAAGATAGTTGTAATCAGGGACAGGGGCCATTTGGATTGTTTTGGTTGAAGAAAACCGGAGAGTCAAAAAAGAGGGATGTCCGTGATTAACACAGACATCCCTCTTTTTTTACGCTTTGTCCTCGGACGCTGACTCTCAAAGCTCATAGTCCTTTTTTGATGATGTAGGCGCAAAGATCGACAACGCGGCAGGAATATCCCCACTCGTTATCATACCACGCCAAGACCTTGATCATGTTCCCTATGACTTTCGTGGATGCCGCATCGATGATGGACGATGTTTTGTCGCCACGGAAATCGATGGAAACCAGGGGTTCTTTGCAGACGGACAAGATGCCTTTGAGCCGCGGCGTCTGTGAAGCTTTTTCAAGAGCGGCAATGACTTCTTCCGCCGTGGTCGCCTTTTCCGCTTCAACCGTCAGATCGACCAAAGAGACGTCCGGTGTTGGCACGCGGACCGCCAGACCGTCCATCTTTCCCTTGAGCTCCGGGATGACCAAACCGATGGCTTTTGCAGCGCCGGTCGACGTCGGGATCATTGAAAGAGCCGCAGCCCTGGCGCGGCGCAAGTCTTTGTGCGGGAAATCCAGGATGACCTGGTCGTTCGTATAAGAGTGGATCGTCGTCATAATGCCGTATTTGATGCCGAAGCTGTCCATGAGGACCTTGGCCAGCGGCGCCAGGCCGTTGGTTGTGCAGGAAGCGTTGGAGACGATGTGGTGCTTGGCTGGATTGTACTTGTCTTCGTTAACGCCCATGACGAAGGTGCCGTCTTCATTTTTGGCTGGCGCCGAAATGATAACCTTTTTCGCCCCTGCGGTGATATGAGCCTTGGCTTTTTCGGCATCGGTGAATCTTCCTGTCGATTCAATGACGAGCGCGACGCCCGCATCTTTCCAGGGAATCAGGGCCGGGTCTTTTTGGGAAAAGACCTTGATTTCTTTGCCGTTGACGACGAGCGCGTTTTCTTTTGCTTCGACCGTGCCATTGAACCGGCCAAAGGTCGAATCGTATTTGAGCAGATGCGCCAGGGTTTTGGCGTCTGTCAAGTCGTTGACGGCGACGATATCGAGGTCCTTGACGTTTTCTTCGATCGCTGCCCTGAAAACAAGTCTGCCAATCCTTCCAAACCCGTTGATTCCTACTTTAACCGCCATGATGCCTCCTTCGCTTTCTCTTTGTTATTCGTTCCCGTTAAAGATAGTGGTCAAGACGCCGGGATCCGTTGGCTGCGTCTTAACCTCTTGATTATATTTTGGCCTCTTTGAGGTATTTAATGGCAACTTCCGGAGGCGTGGAGACCGCATAGAACCCCGTCCCCCATTCAAAACCAGCAATACGGCTTAAGCGCGGCATAATTTCCATGTGCCAGTGATATCCCTGCCGCTCTTCCCCGTCGATAGGGGACGTATGGATGATGAAATTATATGGTGGGTCATTCAAGGCCGTTTTCATCCTGGCAAGCACCTCTTTTAAAATCCCTGCCATGCTTGAAAGATCACGATCTGAACTCTCGTGGAAAAATAGACGATGTTCCTTGGGAATCACCCACATTTCAAAGGGAAAACGCGAGGCAAAAGGACAGAAGGCGATGAACTGGTCGTTTTGCGTCACGATGCGTTCTTTCTCGTCCAATTCCTGGCGGATCATGTCGCAGAAGATGCAACGTTCCCTGAAATCGAAATATTCTCCGGACCCGTGCAGTTCTTCAATCACATTTTTCGGGTTCATGGGCAGGGCGATCAGCTGGCTGTGGTTATGATCGAGGGTCGCGCCAGCACCGCTGCCGTAATTTTTAAAGATCATGATGTATTTGAAACGCCTGTCTTTCTGCAGGTCAATAGAACGCAGGCAATACATCTTAAGGACGTTTTCAATTTCTCCAAGCTCCAGATCGGGCAGGTCTTTTTCGTGATAAGGGGTCTCTAGAATAATCTCGTGCGCGCCGATGCCATTTGACAAATCAAAGATTCCCATCCCTCTTTTATCAAGATTGCCTTCTATCTGGAGCGCCGGAAATTTATTCGGGATTACCCTTACTTGCCATCCGGCGGTATTTGCTTCGGTTTTTGGATTGCGGAAGGCCTGTATCTCCGGCGGGGTCATGTATTCATTCCCGTAGCAAAACGGGCAAGACGCCGTATCTTCGTAATGATGCGGCGGCATGTGCAGATCGTTCGGCAGCATGGGTTGGTCCATCTCCATGATGACCCAGCGTCCGACAATGGGATCTCGTCTCAACTCCGTCATGCTTCAACCTCTCTCAGGTACTGGGCTGCATCTTCGGGGGTAATGGGGCAAATATAGAAGCCTGTCCCCCATTCAAATCCTGCAGGGCTACCGAGCCTGGGGATAATCTCGATATGCCAGTGATAATCATCCTCGATTGTTTTCCAGTAACCCGCTTTTGCTCTTTTTCTGCGGAAAGGTGCTGTATGAAGAACGATATTATAAGCAGGGTCCTCCAAGCCAGTCTTGAGTTTTGTTAATACTTTTTTTAAGACTTTACCCAGATAAAGACGCTTTTCAACGCTCATGCGTGAAAAATCACAATTATGCTCTTTGGGCAGGATCCATATCTCGAAAGGAAAACGCGACGCAAAGGCCGTGACAGCGATAAAACCGTCAAAATCAAGCACGATCCTCTCTTTTGATGCGATCTCTTGACGGACCAGATCGCAAAAAACACAGCGTTCGTGGTAATCGTAATATTTTTTTGATCCAAAGAGTTCTTCTTTGACACGCTTGGGCGTCACTGGCGTAGCGATCAGCTGGCTGCGGGAATGGTTGACGCGGCCCGCACCCGATGCTGTCCCGTAGTTTTTAAAAACCAGGACGTATTTAAAGCGTTCATCCCGCCCAAGGTCAACGAAGCGGTCGATCCAGCACGTGACGGTCTTGGCGATCTGCGTTTCTTCCAGGTCGGCGATGTTGCCGATATGCTTGGGTGTTTCGATAATGACTTCATGGGCCCCTACACCGCTCATCACGTCATAAAGACCACGACCATGTCTGTTAATATTTCCTTCGACACGTAAAAAAGGCCTTTTGCTGGGGACGACTCGTGTGTCCCAGCCAGGTTTGTCGGGCATACTTCCTTCTTTGCGGATAGCGAAGATCTCATGGGGTGTTAGATCCTCCTTGCCTTCACAGAAAGGACAATCTTCTTCAGCGGTTTGATGGATGGGGGCCTTAAACCCCTTCGGTCTACGGGAACGCTCCACCGCAATAATAACCCATCTTCCTATAACAGGGTCTTTTCTTAATTCGGGCATTGTTTTTCCTGGTACGGATTTAAAAGAAACTGTTTAATCGTTGATCTTCTTCAGCACAACCCAGAAATTTTAACACATCACCGTATTCTTGCAAGCATTTTTAAGTCTTTGAAAAGACGAGGAACCGCCGAAAACGGCCTATCTTTCTGCCGGACAGCCGGGATTTCTAATCCCCCAGGATATCCCCCATTTTGACGTCATGCCCGGCCAAAAAACTGGATACAGGCATTCTCTTATGAGACTCAGGCAGAACCTCAGTAATAACAACCGTGCCCTGCCTGCAGGCGACAACAAGGGCATTGTCATCAATTTTTACGATAGTTCCCGGTTTTGCTTTGTAGGCACGGCGTCCCGGTTTTAGATCGAAGATTTTAAGGATCTTTCCCTTGAAACAGGTAAACGTCCCTGGCCAACCATAGCACCCCTTAAAACGGTTGTATATCTGTGTAGGCGTTTCTTCCCAACGGATCAAGCCGTCCTGCTTGTGCATGAGAGCGGCATAGCTGGCGGCTTGTTCACGTTGTTTCCTGAGGCGATAGCGGCCATGCTCAATCATCGTCAAGAGTTTGTTGATATGTGTCGAAGCCAAAGCGGCCAATCTTTCATCCAGTGCGGGCGCCGTTTCATCTCGGGCGATCTTCAATGCTTTTTGCAGGAGGATATCCCCCTTGTCCATTCCGGCATTCATCTTGATAAAGGTGATCCCTGTCGTTTTTTCGCCGTGGATGAGTGCCCGATTTACAGGCGCAGCCCCCCTGTATTTCGGTAAAAGCGACGAATGGATATTAATGCCCATGATACGGGGGATGTCCAGGAGGCGGGACGAAAGAATTCTGCCATAAGAAACGACGAGAAAAACGTCTGCTTCTTCTTTCTTCAATCTATCCAGTGATTCGGTGTTGTTGATATTCTCTGGCTGAAAGACATTCAGGCCATGGCCAAGGGCAAAAGTCTTGACCGGAGTCGCGCCAAAATGCAGATGGCGTCCTTTTTTTCTGTCGGGCTGCGTCACGACAAGACTTACAGGAAATGTGCGCCTGTCGATATTTTCCAGGATCTTGACGGCAAAGCTTCCGCTGCCAAAAAAAACGATCTTCATCATATGTCATTCCCGGGCAGGGTCAAATGTTGTGATGACGCCGCTGGGGCGGTTGCAGACAACGCGACGCAGCGTTTTTTCTATCTCTCCGATTTCCCTGTATTTGACAAGCATTTGATAGCGGAAATTCCCCCGCAACTTAAAGGGTCTGGCAGGTTGCGGCTCAAAAATTTCTGCGGCCGTTGCGTGACGCTTGAGGGATGCCCGGAGGATCCGAAAGGCCCTTTGGGCCGCCTTCAGGGCAACAGGTTCTGTGGCCGCTCTTGTCATCAGGATCCCTGATCTGACGACTGGCGGCAAGTTGAGTTCGCGCCGCTCTTCGAGCTCTTTTTTAAGGAAACCCGCGACATCATGTGTTTTAAGAAAGCTCCAAACATAGTGTTCGGGCATTTTTGTCTGGATGATAAGCTCGCCTCTGGCGATGCGCGACAATGTCAAAAAACGCCGAAAGGCGTCTTCCGTTGCACGAAAATCAGGCCGTCCGAGCATAAGGTCAGCCGAGACCAGGACGATCCGGTCGAAACAATGCTTAAAGATATCCGGGTCTTCCAGGATTTCCTGGGTTGCCAGCATTATATCATAAGATGCCCCCGGCTCGGCACTCTTCGAGAATTGCGTGACCCTGACGGATGGGAAAAGCTTACGCAGCTCGCTATCAACTTTTTCGGTTCCGAAGCCAGAATAGCGCACGTAAGCCGCTGAACATCTTGGACAGATATCCTTGGCCTCCTGTTCCAGATGGCATGCCGGACAGATCAAGCGCTTGACGGTGCGGTAATACGCCACAGGAGAACTACAGCGTTCGCATTCGACGGCTTTTTTACATCTTGGGCAATAAAGAAATGTCGCATATCCCTTCTGAGGCACGAAGAAAAGCATTGTTTCTTTCTTCTCAAGCAATTCTGCCAGACGGAACTCCAATACTTTGGAGATCATCTTAGTATGGCCTTTGGGCGCGAATTCCTGTTGCATATCGACGATAGTGATTCGCGGTGTCGTTTGCGGCTCGCCGCAGCTCAACAAAGAAGCTTTCCGGCGTTCCACCCATGCAAAGGCCTCCAGGGAAGGAACGACAGCCCCAAAGACAAGTTTCGCTTCTTCATCCTGCGCGATCTTGAGCGCGATATCCCGGATATGATAATTGGGGACTTGTTGTTGACGATAGGCGAAGTGTCCTTCCTGATCAACAATGATAAGACCTATCTGGCGGACGGGAGAAAAAATTGCGCTGCGCGTTCCAATAACAAGGATTCCTGTATGCTGCTGGGCTTTTAGCCAGGAGCTACGCACAACGGCGGGTTTTTCATGGGAAGAGATAATGCATGGCGAGATGCCTGTTTTCAGCTGTTCGCTGGCATAGGCAATCATGGCATAATCCGGGACGAGCACAAGGGCATCCTTGCCTTGGGCAAGGGTTGACTTGACCAAGGCGCGATAGATTTTCCAGCGTTCGCCGCCGGATACGTCTTCGATCACATAAATGTTTTTGTTTGGCTCCAGACGATCCAAGGAAGCCATTTCCTCCTGCGTCAAAGGTTCAAGAGAAGTTGTTCTCTGCGGCTCTTCTGTTATTGTTGCGTTTGCCGTTGACACTCTTAGGGGGCGCGGCAAACCAGTTTCCCACCCCTGGGCGAAAGAACAAA
>CAZAYJ010000057.1:0-7662 GCA_964489335.1 uncultured Planctomycetia bacterium | reverse complement strand
ACCTCACCAAGGCTGAATTCCAGGAGGGTGTTCGGAAAGCCAAGGAGTATATCCGGTGCGGCGACATCATTCAGACTGTTCTGTCGCAGCGTTTTCACATGAAGCTTCATCAAAAGCCTTTCAACATCTATCGTTCCTTGAGAGGCATTAACCCATCGCCATATATGTTTTATCTGAAACTTGGGGGTTTTGTGTTGGTGGGGTCATCGCCGGAGCTTCTGGTGCGTTGCGAAAACGGCATCGTCGAGACAAGGCCGATCGCAGGGACTAGGCCCAGGGGGGCTAACGAACAGGAAGACGCGAAGCTGGCTAAAGAATTATTGAACGACGCCAAGGAGAAGGCGGAGCACCTGATGCTGGTCGATCTGGGGCGTAACGACCTGGGGCGTGTCTGCGATTACGGTTCGGTCAAGGTCGATGAATTCATGACCGTTGAAAAATATTCCCATGTCATGCATATCGTCAGCAATGTTACCGGCAGGCTTAAAAAGGGCAAGAGCGCCCTGGATGCCCTGATCGCCTGTTTCCCCGCAGGGACGCTGTCGGGTGCACCCAAGATCCGCGCCATGGAGATTATCGATGAGATCGAGACGACACGCCGGGGGCCTTACGGCGGCGCCGTTTGTTATTTCAGCTTTTCAGGAAATCTCGACTCCTGTATAATAATCCGCACCATGTTGATCAAAAACAACGACCTGTATATCCAGGCCGGGGCGGGCATCGTCAGCGATTCCGATTCCGCCAAAGAATACCAGGAGACCGTCAACAAGGCCAAGGCACTGCTGGAGGCCGCGGCTTACGTTTACCCTGTTACAAAATAATATGATGAGGGGTTCACCAAGGGCAAAGAAGCAAGAGAGGAGACAAGCGACATGTCAGTAAAGATCAGATTGCGTAGAATCTCGGATACCGCTAAAAAGCGTTTCAACTTCCGCGTCGTCGTCATAGACGAACGTCAACCGCGCGACGGCCGCGTCATCGAAGAAATCGGTTATTATGACCCTTCCAAGATGCCCGCAAGCCTCAAGATCGATAAGCAGAGGTTCGAAGATTGGCAGAAAAAAGGCGCCGTGGCAAGTCAGACGCTCAAGAGCTTGATCAAGAAGCTGAAATAGCAGCCAGTGGTCTATTTCTCGTGTTTTGTTCCTTGTGTTCGCGGATTTCATGGATCTGGTTTCGCGAATCGTAGACAACGAATGACGAAAAACGAACCACGGTTCATCAGTAACATAGAGGAGGTTCCATGAATACGGCACAGGCCGGTATGTTGGCCAATTTGTTTCCCCTGGCGCGCATTTTTTTGATTTTTTATTTTATTTTGATCCGTCCCCAGCAGAAACAGCAGAAGGATTTTAAGAAAATGCTGGAGGCCTTGAAAAAAAATGATCAGATCGTAACGATCGGCGGCATCCACGGGACGATCATTAACGTCAAGGATAAGACGTTGGTCGTCAGGGTTGATGATAACACACGCATCGAGATCGACAAGAGCGCCGTCGGACGTATGGAGAAGCCTGGCGCGTTATTTTGTTTGAGGAAATGTGCGTTGACTCCGCAGTATAGCACGTGAAAATTTCCGTCAGGGCTATGCCGTCGGCCTGGCGTAGCTGGCCAGGATGCCATCCGGAAGTAAATTTCCCTGGTTTGCTGAAGCAGCAGACCGAGTAAGCGCAGAGTTCATTTTGTAAGGAAAAGTTGCCCTTTAGAGGCAAAATGAAGGAGTTTTGTTATGCAAAAAAGTCTGTTGTACCGGAGTCTCTTGGTTCTTGGCGTTATCCTGGTGACTGCCTTGTTGGCTTTTCCGTTGAACAAGCGGATCAACCTCGGTCTCGACCTTCAGGGAGGGATGTATTTGATTCTGAAAGTGGATACCAGCAAGTTGAGCGAGAAGGCTAAAGAAGACGCCGTAGAGCGCGCCCTGGAGATCATCCGTAATCGTATCGATGAGTTCGGCGTCCGTGAGCCCATGATCCAGATTCAGGGGGAGGACCAGATTGTCGTCCAGCTCCCCGGCATGACAGACAGGAAGCGCGCGCTGGAATTGATCGGTCGCACGGCATTGCTTGAATTCAAGCTTGTCAGTAACGATACGAAGGCCATCTCCGATGCTATTGCCGGCAACGTGCCGGCAGGGTTTGAGCTCAAGGAACTGGAAGGCGAGAAGCTCTTGTTGAGCAAGACGCCGGAGGTGACAGGAGAATATCTTGAGACGGCGGATGTCAAGTTTGACCAGAGCGCTTTTGGTCAGCCGATCGTCAGCATGAAGCTGAAGGGCGACGGCATCAAAAAATTTGCCGAATTAACGAAGAATAATGTCGGCCGGCGCCTGGCGATTGTCCTGGATGGCAATATATATTCGGCGCCAAGGATAGATGAACCCATTCCGACGGGAGAGGCCGTCATCTCGGGGCGTTTTACTCCCGATGAGGCCAAAGATCTTGCTATCGTTCTGCGTTCGGGGTCCCTGCCGGCGCCCTTGATCGTCGAGGAAGAGCGGACGGTGGGGCCGCTTCTCGGTCAGGATTCGATCCGCAAGGGATTGTTCGCGTGTCTGGTCGGCGCAGCCCTGGTCTTTCTTTTCATGGTCTTTTACTATGGCGCGACAGGGCTGATTGCGGACTTTGCTCTCTTATTCAACGTTTTTATCATTTTGGGCGGTTTGGGCCTTTTCCATGCCACGCTGACTTTGCCGGGTATCGCTGGTATTATCTTGACCATCGGTATGGCCGTTGATGCCAACGTCTTGATCAATGAACGCATGAGGGACGAGTTGGCACTCGGACGACCTTTGCGCACGGCGGTTGCCAACGGTTATGACAAGGCGTTTTCGGCGATATTCGATTCCAATGTGACGACGCTGATCGCGGCATTTTTTCTTTTCCAGTTCGGGACAGGTCCCATCCGCGGTTTTGCCGTGACGCTGACGATCGGTTTGGTGGCGAGCATGTTTACGGCGATCGTCGTCACGAGGCTCATCTTCGACTTTTTGCTTTACAAGAATGCCATCAAGAATCTATCTTTCCGTTCGTTCATTAAAAAGGAAACGCATTTCGATTTTATCAAAAGACGTTATTGGGCTTATGCGCTTTCAGGGTTGATTTTTGTCGTCGGCATCGTCTCTTTGGTCAAGAAAGGGAACGCGGCTTACGGCGTCGAGTTCTCCGGAGGACAACTCCAGGAATACAGGTTCCAGACGGTCGTGCCGATTGAACAGCTCCGTATCGCGATGAAGGATATGGGGTTACCCGATGCCAACATCCAGCAGGTGAAGGAGGACCCGCGTCAGGTGATCATCCGTTCCGGAGAGGATTCGGCGGATGCCGTGCAGGCGGAATTCAAAAAGATATTCAATAATAATCCTTTTGATGTGATGAGGATCGAGAAGATTGGTCCTACTGTCGGCAGGGAATTGAAGAAAAAGGCCACTCTTGCCATTGTTTATTCGCTGATCGGTATCCTTTTGTATGTCGCAATCCGTTTCAAGCATCTGGATTTTGCCGTGGGGGGCGTGTTTGCGCTTCTTCACGACGTGGTATTGACGGCTGGTTTTATTGTGTTCATGAACCGTCAGATCGATCTTTTGATTGTGACGGCCCTCTTGACGATCGCCGGTTATTCGATTAACGACACGATTGTCATTTACGACAGGGTCCGCGAGCTCATGCGCACGAAATTCAAGGTGGGATTGCGTGACGTCATCAATTTGGCCTTGAACCAGACGCTGGCGAGGACGATCCTGACATCGCTGGCTACACTTTTGGTCGTCGTCTCCATGTATATCCTGGGCGGCGAAATCCTGAATTCCTTTGCGCTGTCTCTTTTGTTCGGTTTTCTCATCGGCTGCTATTCGACGATCTTTATCGCCAGCCCCATTGTCCTGGCTTGCCGGGGTTTGATGAAGCCGGGCACAAGGCATTGAGAATCAAATAAGGTCAACGGGTTAGCGGGTGAGCGGGTTAACAGGAAAATCGGTTCAGAGGCCCATCGGCATACCGGTCAACACGCTGAATGTTCAGGTCTTTTAAGTTTTTCGAAGGACAACAGCTATCCCCCGAGATCTTCATCCGCACGCTGGTGGAGTTCGGCTATAAACGGCAGGCCCAGGTGTCCGAAGAGGGGGAGTTTGCCCGCCGCGGAGGCATCGTTGATGTTTTTCCGACGACTTTCGAATACCCCTTGCGTATCGAATGGGACGGCGAGCTCATCCGTTCCATCGACAGCTATAGCCTGACAACAGGCGCACCTTTTTGGAAACACAAGATCGTTATCCTCCTGCCCAAAAAGGCGCAAAGCCGGCCTTTAAAGATCACCGCTCTCTCTCAGGAAGTACCGCTTAATGCCTTTGTGGACATCGCGAAGGGGGATTATGTCGTCCATCCCGAGCATGGCATCGGCGTCTATCAAGGCATGGACAATGTCCGCCTGGGAGGGCAAGATCGTCCACATATGGTCATCCGCTACCAGGGCGAGGATCGTCTCTTTGTGCCCGTGGAACAGATGCACGTGGTGCAGAAGTATGTTGGCTTTGGAAATCGCAAGCCAAAGATCTATCGCATGGGGTCGGGGGAGTGGAAGCGGACAAAGCTGCGCGCCCAGAAGGCCACCGTGAAAGTGGCGTGCGATCTTTTGAGGATCCAAGCCATGCGTAAGGCGCTCGGAGGGCATCCCTTTGGCAAAGACGTGCCGTGGCAGGCAGATTTCGAGAAGGCTTTTCCTTATGCCCAGACGCCTGACCAGGCCCAGGCCGTCCTCGATACCAAGCGGGACATGGAAGCGCCGTTCGCCATGGACAGGCTGCTCTGCGGAGACGTGGGGTACGGAAAGACCGAAGTTGCCATGCGGGCGGCGTTCAAATGTGTTATGGACAATAAGCAGGTGGTCTTTCTTGTGCCGACGACGATTTTGGCCGAGCAGCATTATCAGAATTTCAAGAAACGTCTCAAGGATTTTCCCGTGCGGGCCGAGATGCTCTCGCGGTTCAGGACAAAAGCGCAGCAGGCGCAGATTATCAAGGATACAGCCGAAGGGCGCATTGACATTTTGATCGGCACGCACCGCCTGTTGTCGACCGACATCCGTTTCCGGGAGCTGGGGCTTGTTATCATTGATGAGGAGCAGCGGTTCGGCGTCAAGGACAAGGAAAAGCTTAAAGAGATGCGTTCCCTGGTGGACGTCCTGACATTGACGGCGACGCCTATCCCGCGGACGCTTTATATGTCGCTGATGGGAGCCAGGGATATTTCGGTCATCAATACGCCGCCGGAGAACCGCATCGCCATTGAGACGCACGTCGTGGCCTATGACAAGACCCTTTTGTCCCAGGCGCTGGAGCGTGAATTGAAGCGTGGCGGCCAGGTCTATTTCGTGCATAACCGCGTCGAGGATATCGAAGAGATCAGGGATGATGTGGTGTCCCTGGCGCCTGCGGGGGCGCGTGTGGCCTTCGCCCACGGCCAGATGCCGTCGCATGTGCTCGAGAAGATCATGGTGGATTTTCTGAACAACAAGATTGATATTCTTGTGTCTACCACGATCATTGAGTCGGGTATTGACGTGCCGAACGCCAATACCATTATTGTTAATAATGCGGATAATTTTGGGCTGGCGGACCTGCATCAGATGAGAGGAAGGGTGGGGCGCTTCACAAAGAAGGCTTACGCCTATTTTGTGGTGCATCCGCGTAAGGCGCTCTCGACGGAAGCGCGCAAGCGCCTGGAGGCGATCCACGAATATGCCCATTTGGGCGCAGGTTTCAGAATCGCGATGGAAGACCTTGAGATACGCGGGGCAGGTAATCTTCTGGGTGTTCAGCAGCATGGTCATATTACGGCAGTCGGGTTCGATCTTTATTGCCGTCTTCTGAGGGAGTCTGTGGCGGCCTTGCAGGAGACGCTAGGGCGTTAACATTTCGAAAGAGAACAGTGTAAATTTGTCCTTTTCGGACCAGGAGGCGTATGCGTATTAAGGTGATAATTGTTTTGGCCGGTTTTGTGTGGATGACCGCATGGAGGGCGGTCTCTGTGCGCGCAGAGAAGATAGACCGCATTGTCGCCATCGTCAACGGCGACGTGATCACACAAGACGAGTTGGATATGTTTGCCAGAATGTCCCTTTTGGACGGCGAAGCCGAACCACCCATGCAAGGTCAGGAGGAGATGTCCAGGTATTTCCTGGACCGCCTCATTGAAGATCGCTTGATTCTCCAGGAAGCAAAAAAAATGCAAATCAAGGCCGACGAGAAGATCATCGAGGACAGGATCAAGGATATTCGTTTCCGGGCCGGAAGCGAGATGGCTTTTCAGGAGGCGCTGGCCAGCCAGGGGATATCGCTGGCGGAATTGAGAGAGAAACTCAGGAACCAACTCCTGATTTATATGGTCGTCCAGAAGGAGATCACGGAGAAGGCCCGGGTTTCCCCCAGGGAAGTTACTGAATACTATGAACAGCACAAGGACCGTTTTATGGTTCCGGAGTCCGTCGTGGTGCAATCCATTTTCGTCGAGAACAAGGATATCCTTAATGAAGTGGAGCAGAAGATCGCAGCGGGCGAGGATTTTTCCGCTTTGTCCAAAACGTATTCCAAGCGTAGCGATCTCGGTAAGGTATCGCGGGGACAACTCAAAAAGGACCTTGAGAATTTTCTTTTTTCCTGTGCCATAGGCCAACCGTCAAAACCGTTTGCCTTTGATAACGGCTATTATATCTTTCTTGTGAAAGAGAAGATACCGGCGACGGAAAGCAGTCTTGAGGAAGTCAAGGGCAAGGTCGAAGCCGCCCTGAAATCCGAGAAAACCGAAAGGCTCTTGAAAACCTGGATAGAAAATTTAAAAGACAAGGCCTATATTTCCATTCGACAATAGACATTTTTTAAAAGGCATAGTTAATGAAAACGCGGATTGCTGTGACCATGGGAGATCCGGCAGGTATCGGCGCGGAAGTCCTTGTCAAGGCCTTGCGGCGTTTGAAGCTGCGAGGGGATACGGAGCTCCATCTGATCGGTGACGCCTGCATCTTGCGGCGTCATGGTTTCAGGCCTGCGGCCCGTGTTTGTCTGCATGATATGGCCCACGCGGGTCTGGGACACTTGCATCCGGGGAGGCCGTCATCTGCCGGCGCCAGGGCCGCCTACGGATATCTTAAGGAAGCTGTCCGCATGGTCCGCGCAGGAAAGGCCGACGGCCTTGTGACTGCCCCAGTCTCCAAGGAAGTCTTGCGTCCTGTCGGGTTCCGATGGGCTGGACATACGGAATTCCTGGCTCATGCTTTGGGCGCGCCCCAGGTTGAGATGGTATTTGTCTCGCAGCGCCTGCGCGTCGCCCTTGTCACGCGGCACATGAGCCTGATGCACGCGGTGCGTGCCGTAAAAAAAGACAGGATTGTTGCCTGCGGCCTTTTGATCTATGATTTTTTGCGGCGGATATGGAAGTTGGCGTCGCCGCGCATCGCCGTCTGCGGATTGAACCCTCACGCAGGAGAGAAGGGGTTGTTTGGGAAAGAGGAGGCCGTTCAGATCATTCCGGCCGTTAAACAACTCAACCGTTTATGCCGCGGCGCTTTCATCGGGCCGGCTGCGGCGGACGCCCTGTTCCACCGGGCTTGGAATGGGTCCTGCGACATGGTCATGGCGATGTATCATGACCAGGGACTGATTCCTTTTAAGAT
>CAZAYJ010000056.1:0-7935 GCA_964489335.1 uncultured Planctomycetia bacterium | reverse complement strand
TCCTGGTTCCACGATTTCCAATACGCGAAATACTGCTTATACATCACGCTGTTCGGGAAGGGATGGGCGCCGTAGTCCCTTGGTGAGACGATCATGGTCTCGTTGGAGGTCTGCGATTTGCGCTTGCGCGTGAATTTCTTGCGCAGAGTCTCACAGCCGGAAGCCTGCAAAATAAACATCAACACTAGACATGCCGCTATACACCTATATCTTTGTCTCATTTTTTCTCTCCTGTCATGTGATAAAACGCCTGTTCATCAAGAATAGGGACATGAAGCTTCCTGGCCTTGTCGTATTTCGAACCCGGGTCTTCCCCGACGACGACAAAGCTTGTCTTTTTGCTGACGGATGACGCAACCGTGCCCCCCAGAGACGTCACAAGTTCTTCGGCAGCGCGGCGCGCCAGGCGTTTCAATTCGCCTGTGAAAACAAACGTCTTGCCAGCCAACGCTGTCGACGTCTGCCTGGAAGACTCTTTCATGTTCAGGCCCGCCTGTCGGAGTTTGCCGATCAGAACAGACGTCTCTTTTCTATGGAAAAAACCATAGACAGACGAGGCAATCGCCTCCCCCACCTCATGGATTTTCAGAAGGTCATCGAGAGACGCGCTGGCAAGCTGGTCCATGGTGCCGAATGTCCGCGCCAGAACCTCTGCAGCCTTCTCCCCCACATGCCGAATACCCAAACCGAAAAGGAGTCTGGAGAGCGGCCTGGTCTTGCTCTGCTGGATCCCTTCATAGAGATTCTGCGCTTTTTTCTCCTTAAAGAGCTCCAGTTTCAAAAAATCGTTTTTTGTCAAATGATAAATATCGGAAAAATCCCTGACAAGCTTCTGGCGCACCAATTGCTGAACGACGGCCTCCCCCATGCCCTCGATGTCCATGGCGGCACGGGACGCAAAATGGATAAGACGACGCTCCACCTGCGCCGGACACAAAGGGTTGACGCAACGATAAGCCACCTCTTCTTCTTTCTCCTTGATGACGGCGGCGCCGCAGGAAGGACACTTCACGGGCACATAAGACGCTTTCTTGTCTCCTCCAGGACCGCGGGCCACGACCTTGACGATCTTGGGAATGACATCGCCGGCGCGCTCCAAAAGCACCCGGTCGCCTTCGTGGACGCCGAGGCGCGTGATCTCGTCAAAATTATGCAAAGTGGCGTTGCTGATGGTCACTCCTGCGCAAGCAACGGGTTCCAGCTCGGCCACAGGCGTCAGGACGCCCGTCCGGCCGACGCTGACGGTAATGCGCTTGATTTTTGTCGTCGCCTGCTGGGCGGGAAATTTATAGGCCATGGCCCAGCGCGGACTCTTCAAGGTCTCGCCAAGCCGCGCTTGCTGGTCCAGGGCATTGACCTTAATGACAATGCCGTCAATCTCATAATCCAGTGTATTACGCTTCTCCTGCCACGTGCGGCAAAAATCCAGGACCCCTTCGATATCCGCATAGACCCTCGAATGCGGATTGACCGGCACGCCCCAAGACCGCACTTTGTCGACAAAATCTTTCTGGGAAACAAAAGTCCCCGGCGCACAATCTCCAAGGGAATGCGCATAAAACAGAAGCCTGCGCCCGGAAACAACCTTCGGGTCAAGGGTCTTGAGCGTCCCCGCCGTGGCATTCCTGGGATTGGCGAACAGAGGCAGCTCGTTATCCTTGCGCTCGCTGTTCATCTCCAGAAAATCCTTGCGGGACATAAACGCCTCCCCGCGGACTTCGATCAAAGATTTTGGGCCATCCCTGAGGACAAGCGGGATGGCACGGATTGTCTTGATGTTCGACGTCACATCCTCCCCGGTCTCGCCGTCCCCGCGCAAAGCCCCAATCGCCAGGACGCCGTTCTCATAGGTAAGATTCACGCTGACACCGTCAATCTTAAGCTCTGCCAGAAATTCGACTTTCGCCTCGTTCCCGAGCGCTTTGGCGACGCGCTGACGCCACTCCAAGATTTCATCGAACGTATAGGCGTTATCCAGGGAATACATCTTCCTGCGGTGCCGGACGGTCGCAAAACCGGGCACAGGCTCGCCGCCGACACGCCGGGTCGGAGAATCCGGGGCCGCCCACTGGGGGTATTTTGCCTCCAGCGCCTCCAGCCGCTTAAGCAGATCGTCGTATTCCTTGTCGGATATTTCCGGTTGGTCAAGCACATAGTATTGATACTCGTAACGCCGGATATCCTGACGCAGCTTTTCAATTTCTCTTTTGGCTTTCATAAGAAAAAGATTACCTGCCGGCATAAAGACGGCTGGCCAGAGTTTGCGGAAGGCCGGCTGCGGCAATCTTGTCTGCCGCCCCCTTTACATCGTAATCCAGCCGCCGGAATTCAAGCGTGCAGTCGGCGTCGTCAAAAACACAAAAGCAGGCCCTGGGATCCCCATCTCGCGGCTGACCGACGCTGCCGACATTAACGATATAGCGCTTCCGTTTTTCGAGTTTCCTTTTGCCTGACGCAGGAATGTCAACCACACCATCAGAAGTCTCGGCAAAAATCCCTGGCTGATGGAGATGTCCGACAAAACAAATCTCCTTGCTCAAGGCATAAAAGGTCTTAGCGGCGCGGTGCCGGTCCGTCATATAATCGAAAGCTTCGGGATGATCCAGTGTCCCATGCACAAGGCAAAAATCGCCCTCTTCCTGTACAAACGGCAGACCGCGCAAAAAAATTCTTTCCTCCGGCGAAAGCCGGGCTTGCGTCCACGCAATAGCGGCCGCAGCCGCTTCGTTAAAATAATCGGTTGCCAAATCCCCCGAAGCAGCCCGGTCATGGTTACCGCACACCATGACGGCGCCCAGCGATGCCAAAAGCCGTATGCAGGCCGACGGATCGGCACCGTAGCCGACGATGTCCCCGACAAAAAAATACCGGCTGATATCCGCGCCTGCCAGGCAGTCCAGGACAGCCGTAAAAGCCTCGAGATTCGAGTGGACGTCGGAAAATATCGCATAACGCATATCTCAAAACCTTATCTCAAAGGTCTTGAACTCGCCCGTGGCAGACTGCCAATCAATTGTCTTGTCGGATATGTAGCCGGAAAGATGGTCCTCAATATGGCCCAAAAAATCCTTAAGAAGTTCTTCATCCGCTTCGGCGACGATCTCCACGTCGCCGGAGCTTAAATTCCTGACCCAGCCGGTTATATGCGATGACTGCGCCAGGGACCTGGCCGTATAGCGGAAGCCGACCCCCTGAACCTGGCCGCGGAATATGACATGCAGCCGCTTTGTCATGTCGAAAAATACACCAATGTGTCGGGCACTTTCGCTCACTACGGCCCTTGTCGGGCCGTGGCGCTTACGCGCCTAACGTTCGCTCAAGTACTCCGACAAATTTTTCTTTATCAGAAAAATTTGTCGGGGAGGTGGGATTTGAACCCACGACCTTTTGGTCCCGAACCAAACGCGCTAGCCAAGCTGCGCTACTCCCCGGTCTGCCGTCACTCTAAAATCTACAGATCGGCATTAAGCCCGAAGGACAAAATACCTTTCTGCGTAAGAAATGAAAGTATTCTAACACAAAGGCCGATAGCTGACAATGGCGGCGAACGCGCACCCCCTAGATCCCTTTCCGGCCTCTATCGAGACTCATCCTGGCCATCATATCGACCTCGATGTTGACCCGGGAACCAGGCCCCTTCTTCCCTAAGGTCGTTGCCACAGCCGTGTGAGGGATAAGAGAAACGGAAAAACAACCGCTTCTCTTTCCGGAGACCGTCAGGCTGACGCCGTCCACGGCTATGGATCCCCTCAAGAATATATACTTCAACAGCGAAGGAGAAACGGCGATCCAGAGTGTCTTCTGCCCCGCCGCCGCCCTTGACGACCTGATCACGCCTACGCCATCCACATGCCCGCTGACCATGTGCCCTCCAATCCTGTCCTGGGCTTTCATGGCGCGTTCAAGATTGACGCGCACACCGGGCCGCGCAGCTTTCAGCGTCGAAAGATTGATGGTCTGAGGCATAATGTCAAAATCAAGCCTGCCGGAACCTGCTGCGACAACCGTCAGACAGACACCGTCAACGCTCACGCTGTCTCCCGCCTTGGTATCCTGCCGAACCAAGGTGGCCTCGACGCCCAGACGAACACATCCGCCTTTCTTGTGGACGTAAACGATAGTCCCGACCTCTTCTATGATCCCGGTAAACATGATATTTTAGGAATAAACGAGATCTCCCTCGATAAAAAAATCTCCGCCGATCTGCTGCATCATCATTCGTTTGACGCTTACGGCTCTTTGAGGCGTATCTACGCCGCGCCCGCCAACAGCTCCCAACGCCTGACGGCCGCCGATAATCATGGGCGCTACGTAAAAAACGAGCTTATCCGCAAGACGCTCATCCAAAAAAGCGCCTGTTAAAGCAGCCCCCCCTTCAACAAGAAGATGACGGATTTCCATGGCATGCAACTGCTTCAAAAGATCGGCCAGATCGACGCCTCCGGCACTCTTTTTTGTATGGAGGATCGTCACCCCGCGTGCCGAAAGCGATTGTTCCTTATCCTTGTTGTGCGCGACCGTCGCCACAACCACGGGTTGGCGCGTCTTCAACAGCCGGGCCGATAATGGCAACCTTAAAGACGAATCCACGATAACCTTGGCGAGACGATGGCTGCCGCCGGCTTCGAGACCCGGATCATCTGCCAAAACCGTGCCGATACCAACCATGATGGCATCGTAATATTTTCTCATCCTGTGCGCGTGGTGGCGTGCGGCGGCGCCGGTGATCCACTGCGAACAGCCGCTACGGGTGGCTATCTTACCATCAAGGGACGCAGCGACTTTTATGGTCACAAGCGGCCGGTGACGGCGCATGGCGCAGAAAAAAGGTTCGTTCAGGCGGACCACTTCTTTTTCCAGAATCCCAACGTCCACGCGGATACCCCGCCGCCGCAGCAAACGGATGCTCTTACCGCAGGTCATGGGATTCGGGTCTCTTGAGCCGATATAGACCTCTCGGATGCCTGAAGAGATGACGGCGTGAACACAAGGGGCTGTCCGGCCGAAATGAAAACACGGCTCAAAAGTACAGAATAAGGCGCCGCCGCGCGCCCTCCCCGCGGCCTCTTTGAGCGCCAGAACCTCTGCATGCGGCGCTCCGGCCCTATGGTGGAATCCTTCCCCGACGATACGGCCGTCTTTGACGACCACGGCGCCGACAAGAGGATTCGGGAATGTCTTTCCCCTGGCGCGGGCCGCAAGTTCTAGTGCCCGGCGCATATAAGCTTCTATGGCTTGAGCCTGCATTGGGCCTCTTTCAGTTTTTCCACATAAACATACGGAAGGTGCACGCGCCCGATCTTGGCTTCATTCTTCGCCTCGCCGTGGCAATCCGAGCCGCCGGTAACCAAAAGACCGAACTTTTCCGCCATCTTCTCGTATTCATTCCGCTGGGATTCGGAATGTTCCGAATAGTAGGCCTCGATCCCCATGATCCCTTCTTTGACAAAATTCTCAATGGCGATGCCTGACGGCAATAGATACGGATGGGCCAAAACGGGGACGCCGCCCACACGCCTGATCCATTCAATGGCCTCCCGGGGCGTCATCTTGAACTTTGCCACATAGGCGGGACCTTTATCGCCGATGAACCTCGCGAAGGCCTCGCCCGTCGTTGCCACATACCCTTTGTTAACAAGCACCCTCGCCACATGCAGGCGCCCCACGCTCCCCGGTTCCGCCAGGTCGAATATTTCCTGCGGATCGACAGGCATATGCAGATGGTCAAGCTTGCGGCACATCTCGCGGATGCGACGGACGCGCACCTCCTGCATCTTTCTGAGCATCGCTAAAAACGCCTGGTGGGTCCCGTCGATGAGATAACCCAAGATATGGATCTCGATACCGTCGCGTTCCGCCGTCATCTCGATTCCCGAAAGAACTTCCAGCCGCGTCCCGGCCGCGCGGACCGCCGGCGCAATGCCGGATATGTTATCATGGTCGGTGATCGCGATACAGGAGAGATCCGCAGCGACAGCTTCCTCGACAAGCCGCTCGGGAGAATACGTACCTTCTGAAAAATGAGTATGGACGTGAAGGTCGGCAAATTTCATCTTAAGACCTTGTTTTGAGGAGGGTCCGATTCCGGGAAGATCGGACAGGAATGGACCTTTTACCGGGCGGCGGCCCCTTTGGTCTTGTTAATCTTGTCCAAAATGCCGTTGACGAACTTCCCGGACTCCAGGTCGCCGAACTTCTTGGCGAGATCAACCGCTTCGTTGATGGCTACTTTAGGAGGGATATCGGGCCTGAAAAGTAGTTCAAAGGTCGCCAGCCGCAGGACATTCCTGTCAACAGTTGCCATGCGCTCGATCTGCCAATTGGTCGCGCATTCCGAGATCTTGCCGTCCAGCTCGGTCAGGTGGGAACTGATATCCCGGCTGAGGGATGCGGCGAATGTCTTGACGGAAGGATCTTCATCTGCGGCATTCATGGCAAAGAAATCATCCGCCAGATCGGTCACGGACACACCACTGACGTCAGCCTGATATAAAAGCTGCAGCACTAACTCCCTGGCTTTTGTGCGCTTGCGCATCGAAGCAACAACTCCTCAAAAAACTGTGAAAGAGATGTCTATATTATATCCAGCAGATTCACCATTTCAATAGCATTTAATGCCGCATCCTTGCCTTTATTACCCCCCTTGGTGCCGGCGCGCTCGATCGCCTGCTCCATCGTATCGGCGGTGATGACACCGAAAATGACAGGAACCCCCGTCTGCATGGAGACCGACGCGATGCCCTTGGCGGCTTCAGACGCGATAAAATCGAAATGCGGCGTGTCCCCGCGGATAACCGTTCCCAGACAGACAATAGCATCAAACTTCTTGGAACGGGCCAGACGCATGGCGACCGTCGGGATCTCAAAAGCCCCCGGTACCCAATAGATCTCGACCTCCGCCTCCTTGGCGCCATGTCGTTTGAGCGTATCGCAGCACCCTTCCAAAAGGGACTTTGTCACAAAATCGTTGAACCGCGAAACCACGATGCCGAACTTCTTGGCCTTGACCACCAGACTTCCTTCGTTCACTTTGTACATATTTACCCTCTCTTTCTTTAACCTTGCTCCAACTTTATTCCTCGCGTTTACATCTTGAAAATATTTATCTTCATCCAGCCTCACCAAAGGTTCGGCGGGAAGATAAATATTTTCAAGATACGCTTGGAGTTAATCTCGCCTCCGGCGAGATTAGGCCCTCCGCTATGCGGTATTGCGGAGGCCTATCCTTTGTGGATTAATCCAGCCAATGTCCCAGTTTTTCTTTTTTGGTCTCCAGGTATTTCTTATTCGTCTCGGACCGCTCCGTATGGATCGGCACACGCTCGACGATATGAAGCCCGTATCCTTCCAGGCCGACGATCTTGCGCGGGTTATTCGTCAAAAGACGGATCTCCCTGGCCCCTAGGTCGGAAAGAATCTGAGCGCCGATCCCGTAATCACGCAAATCAGGAGCAAACCCCAGGGCCTCATTAGCCTCCACCGTGTCTAAACCGCTGTCCTGAAGGGCGTAGGCCTTTAGCTTATTAGCCAGGCCGATACCCCGGCCCTCCTGCTTCATGTACAGGATGATGCCTCTTTTCTCGGCCGAAACCAACTGCATCGCTTTTTTAAGCTGCGCCCCGCAATCGCAGCGCAAGGAACCGAAAACGTCGCCCGTCAGGCATTCGGAATGGACCCGCACGAGGACGGCGGCATCGTTCTTTGCGCCGCCCTCCAGCCCCATACAAAGGGCCAAATGGTGCGTCTGATCCAGAAGGGACTCATAAAGGATCATCTGAAAAAGGCCGTAGGGCGTCGGGAGCTTTGTTGCGGCGATCCTTTTGACGAGAACTTCTTTCTTGCGCCGGTATTCGATCAGGTTCTCAATCGAGCAGATCTTGAGCCCGTGTTTCTTTGAAAATGCCAAAAGGTCCGGCAGACGCGCCATGGTGCCGT
>CAZAYJ010000055.1:0-7965 GCA_964489335.1 uncultured Planctomycetia bacterium | reverse complement strand
CGCCCGCGATCATGCGATCCTGGAGATTTTGGTGGTTAAGCTTTCTTGTTTAGAGATAGGCTAAGGGAGGATTTTCGCCGGGAGACCGTGTTTTTGTGCAGGATGCCTTTGTTGACCGCCCGGTCCAGTTTCGCGAAGACGACTTTCATTTGAGTTTTGGCTTCCTCGATTTTTCCCTGGGCCACGAGGGAGCGAAAAGTCTTTATCTCTTTTTTGAGTTCCGACTTCTTCTGTGCGTTCGCCTGGGCCCTGGCCTTATCGACCCTTAGGCGTTTTGATGCGCATTTTCTTTGTGGCATAGCTTTTAACTCCTTTCTTAAGGAGCATCTTTATAGCATAGAAGGGTTGGGTTGTCAAGCGCGAGATCGTTCTTCGTGGTTCGTCCCTCGGATTTCGTGTTTCGTTGTTTGTGTTTCATGGTCCGCCAACGACGAACTCCAAGCAAGGCGCCACGTTTTATGAAACTTTTCGGCCTGGTTTATTGCGATGACTGAACACAAGACCATATTCAAGTCCGCTACCGCCATCAGCACAATGACGGTCATTTCGCGTATCACGGGGTTTGTGCGTGACGTCCTGATTGCGGGTGTTTTCGGGACGGGGCCTGCCGCGCAGGCTTTTTTTGTCGCCTTCCGCATTCCGAACATGTTCCGGGACATCCTGGGGGAGGGCGCGGGGAATGCCGCTTTCGTGCCTGTTTTCTGTGAATACCTGGCCGTCAGGACCCGGGAGCATTTTGATAAGCTCGTCAACGGCCTTTTTACGCTCGTCTTGTCGCTTTCTCTGGTCATTGCGGTCCTGGGGATTGTTTTGGCCAGCCCCCTGATACGCGTGGTCGCGCCCGGTTTTGCGACAGACCCCGCCAAGCTCCATCTGACCATCCGGCTGACGCAGATTCTTTTTCCTTATCTGGTTCTTGTGGTTGTCTCGGCGTATTTGATGTCTGTCGCCAACGCCATGAAGTCGTTTGCCGTTCCGGCAGCCTCGCCCGTCGTCTTTAACTGCGTGATGATCGTTTGTCTGGCACTTTTTATCCGCAGGGATGGGCTCTCCCAGATTTATTTTTTGGCCTTGGCGACGCTTGTGGCAGGGATCGCTCAGGTCGCCGTGCAGTTGCCGTTTTTGTCGCGCCGCGGCGTATCCCTGCGATGGCAGCCGCAGACGGCGCGCTTCTGGAAAGAAGAGGGTATCGTCAAGGTGGGCCGCCTTATCGTTCCGCGCCTCGTCGGCACAAGCATCTATCAGATGAATATTTTCGTGGATACCATTTTTGCGTCGCTCTCCGCCTATGCCGGAGAAGGGGCGATCGCGGCCATCTATTATGCCAATAGGATCATCCAGTTTCCTTTTGCCATCTTTGGCGTCGCCGTTTCGAACGCCGCCCTGCCGCAGATGTCCGCCCATGCGGCGCGCAAGGATGTCACTGCCATGAATCGGACCCTGGAACTCTGTCTCAAGAGCCTCGTCTTGGCGATGCTGCCGGTGGCGGTCGGAATTCTGGTTTTTGCCGGCCCGCTGGTGACGGCGGTCTTCAGCCGCGGGAGTTTCGGCGCTTATTCCGTCTCCATCACGGCAACAGCACTCTTTTTTTACGGCTTGGGCCTCGTGTCATACGTCGGCGTTCGTTTCCTGTCGCATTTCTTCTATGCGCTCCAGGATACGCTGACACCGGTGAAGACGTCCGCGGTGGCCCTGGTTTCCAATGCTGTCCTTAATGCCCTCTTTATTTTTGTTTTCGGTATGAAGATTGCCGGGCTTGCTTTGGCCAGCAGCGTGTCGGCGTCGCTGAACTTTTATCTTTTGTATCGGCACGCCAGGGGTCGGACAGGCTACGGGATCCGTCCGCTCTTGGAAAGGCTGTTCGTGCGCGTCCTGGTGGCTTCTGCGGGGTGCGCAGGCGCCGCATTTTTTATCTGGCAGAACGTTTTTTCCTGTCGCGCGACTCTGACAGCCCTCTGCGCCGCAGCCCTTGCGGCCTGTGTGGTCTATGCGGGGTTGCTGTGGTTGCTCGGCGTCGGCGAGCTCAAGAGAATAGCGTCATGGTTAATAAGAAAAAAATAAAGACTTTTCCGGATGCCCCCGGCGTTTATTTTATGAAAGACCGCGCCGGCGAGATCATCTATGTCGGCAAGGCGGTCTCGCTCAAAAAAAGGGTGGCGTCTTATTTTAATCGCCGCACTCTGGGCGCAGGCCTCAAGACGGACGTCATGATGTCCTACGTGGCCGACATCGCGTATCAACAGGTGCCGACGGAACACGAGGCGCTGCTCCTGGAAGCCGCGCTTATCAAGAAATACCAGCCCCGGTTCAACATCAGTCTTAAAGACGACAAGAGCTATCCGTATATCGTCGTGACGCGCGAGACTTTCCCGCGCGTTTTTATCGGCCGCCGGCGCAAGCATGCCGAAGACGACGCGGATTTCTTTGGCCCCTATACGAGCGCGTCTCTTTTGCGTCGGGCGCTTAAGATTCTGCGCAAGAGTTTTCCGTTCTGTAGCTGCCGCAGGTTTCCTAAAAAGCCGTGCCTGAATTTTGATCTGCGGTTATGTCCCGGCCCGTGCCAGGGCAAGATCAGCCGTAGGCGTTATCGGGCGGTCATCCGGTCGCTGGAGGATTTCCTGACCCGGAAACACACGGAGCTGGTTGAGGCGCTTTCGCGGCGCATGCAGCGTCTTGTGGCCCGCGAGCGTTTCGAGGAGGCGGCCAAGCTGCGTGATCAGCTGGAGGCGCTCAGTATCCTTGTATCCATGAAAAAAGGTCCATGGAGCGGCGTAGACAAAGAGGATGACTGGGTGCGTCTGGGGGTTAAGAGGGAGCCGCGCCGGATCGAGGCTTTCGATATCTCCAATACGGGGCCAGAAGAGGCTGTAGGGTCCATGATCTCTTTTCTCGATGGAAGGCCGGACAAAGATAATTATCGCCGCTTCCGCATCAGGGCCGTCAGCGGGATAGACGATTACGCCATGATCCGCGAGGTCGTCGGCCGCAGGTACCGCCGGCTCCTGGAAGAACATCTGAATCTGCCCGATCTTGTCGTCATCGACGGCGGCGCAGGACATCTGGCGGCTGCGAGAGGGGTCTTGCGGGATCTGGGGCTTGCGCTTCCTATGATTGCTATCGCCAAAGAGGAAGAATTGATTTATACTGGTATGCGTTCGACGCCGATCAGATTGGAACGTTCCAGCCCCGTCCTGCGGTTGATCCAGGCGGTTCGCGACGAGGCGCATCGGTTTGCGTTGAAATATCACCGGCTTTTGCGGACGAAGAAGGCATTCGCATGACCCCGCGCTTCCGCGCGGGAATATGACCAGGCATGCGGAAGCATGGCGTTCCAATGATGAAAAAACTTACCTTGTTTGAAAAATCGGTCTATGCGGCGACGATGGAGATTCCTCTGGGTGAGACCCGGTCTTACGCCTGGGTCGCGCGACGCATCGGCGCACCCAAAAGCAGCCGCGCCGTCGGCAACGCGCTGAATAAAAATCCCTATGCGCCTTTTGTGCCGTGTCACCGCGTGATCTCATCCGACGGGTCGCTCGGCGGGTTCAGGGGCGGCCTGTCTAAAAAAAAGAGGCTGTTGGCGAGGGAAAAGAAAGCAAGGCATATCATAGGAGACAATAGGTGGTAGTCAATAGACTGTGGTCGGCAAGAGAAGAAGACAAAGAAGAAACGGGAGCAATAAAATATTTCTATACAATTTCAAGAATCACCCCTTCATGGTAAATATGAGTTTTAAAGACTTTGTTGGTCTTGCTGTCTGCTGACTACTTTTAAGGAGAGCCTATGAAAATCAGAGATATTCTGCGGGTCGTATGCGAGCGCGACGCGTCGGACGTTTTTCTTAAGGTCGATAATGTGCCTTACTTGCGTGTCTATGGGGAGCTGGTGCCTTTGATGGACATACCTGTTTTGGGCGTCGCAGACCTTCAGCGCATCGTGGCCGAAATCGCCGACGAGGCGCATAAGAAAATGCTCCAGAACGTCTTCGATACGGATTACGCCATGGACGTCGAAGGGTTGGACCGTTTTCGCGTCAGCATCTTCATGCAGCGCGGGGTGCCGTCGATCGTCATGCGCCGCATCAAGAAGGCCGTCCCTGATTTTGGCGCGCTCAATCTTCCCAAAGACGTCTTGGAACATCTTTCGCAGGAGAGGCGCGGGTTGATTCTTTTGACGGGGCCGGCGGGCCACGGCAAATCCACGACGATCGCCAGTATGATCGAATATATGAATATGACGCAGGCACGCCACATCTTGACCGTCGAAGATCCTATCGAATTCACGTTTGCGGATAAAAAGAGCGTCATCAACCAGAGAGAGCTGGGCTTGGACGTCTCGTCGTACCCCGTCGCCCTGCGGCAGGTGACGCTGCAGAGTCCGGACGTCATCTTTATCGGTACGATCCGAGATCTGGATACGATGTCCGCCGCCCTCAATGCCGCGGAGATGGGTATCCTTGTCTTGAGCACCGTGCATACGGTCAACGCCGCCCAGACCGCCCAGCGCATCCTGAATTTTTTCCCGCCGCATCAGCATGCGGAGATCCGTATGCAGCTGTCGTTTTTGCTTAAAGGCGTTGTGTCTCTGCGCCTGGTGCCGCGCGCCGACGGTTCAGGCCGCGTCCCTGCCTGCGAGACGATGGTTCTGACGCCGACCATCAGCCGTCTTTTGCGCGAGGGTTCTTTTGCTGACATCACCCGTTTCCTGGAAGAAGGGGCTTTGTTCGGGATGCAGAGTTTCAAGCAATGCCTGGCCAGACTGGTCAAAGAGGGCAGGATTACGGCGGAAGAGGCCTACAAATATGCCGACAGCCGCGAGGACCTGGACCTCGAAATAAAAGGCATTAAGAGGTTGATGTAAAGCGGGTTATGCGTTAAAATAAGATTTCATTTATAACTAAATGAAGAGAGGATGCATACGCCGGCGCCGCGCCGCAAAGCGCCACGCCCGGCAGGTTCATCGATGCGCGAAGACATTGCACAAAAGATAGCTCTTGTCCAGGAAACCCTCGAAAGACTCCGGGGGTATCTTTGACATTGATGACAAAGACCGTCAGATCGCCGAGCTGCAGGCGCAGATGACGAATGAAGTTTTTTGGCAGAATCCCGCGGCAGCGAATCAGGTCGTCCGGAACCTCAAGGCCCTCAAAAATATCTCGGAATCCTGGCATAAGCTTGAGCGCCGCCTCAAGGAAACATCTGAGCTGTTTTATATTTCCGAAGACGAAGGGAACGATTTCCTGGCCCATCTCGACGTCGACCTCAATGCCCTCAAGGACGAGATGGACCGCCTTGAATTTTTTACGCTTTTCAGCGGGGAATACGACGCCAATAACGCGATCGTCAGCATCAATGCCGGCGCGGGCGGCACGGAATCCTGCGACTGGGTGTCGATGCTTTTGCGCATGTATACCCGCTGGGCCCAGGGGCACGGTTTTGAAGTGACGGTGACGGATATTCTTCCCGGTGAAGAAGCGGGCACGAAAAACGTAACGATGATCGTGCGCGGGCCGTATGCCTACGGCTATCTGCGGCCCGAGGTGGGCGTTCACCGTCTGGTGCGGATATCGCCGTTCGACGCCAACAAGCGGCGTCATACGTCTTTCGCATCCGTTGATGTAATCCCGGAATTTGAAGGCGATGTCGAAGTGGAGATCAGGCCCGAGGATCTGCGGATCGACGTCTACCGCGCCGGAGGCAAGGGCGGTCAGCACGTCAACACGACGGATTCGGCCGTGCGTATCACGCATCTGCCGACCGGCATCGTCGCGCAGTGCCAAAACGAACGTTCCCAACACCAGAACAAGCAGGTGGCCCTCGGCATCCTGAAGTCCAAGCTTTACGCCCTTAACCGCCAGCAGCAGGAAGAGAAGATGTCCCGGGAGCATCAGGAGAAGAGGAAGATCGAGTGGGGATCGCAAATCCGGTCCTATGTGCTGCATCCGTATAACCTGGTCAAAGACCACCGTACAGACTACGAGACGGGGGACGCCAACGGCGTTCTCGACGGGAAGCTCGATCCGTTTATCGAGATTTACCTGCGGGACATGAAGACAAAACGTGATTAATTTCATCCTTTCAAAAATCCTCGGCACCCAGAATGAGCGCACGCTGCGCGCGCTCTCTTTGGTCGTCGAGGAAATCAATGTTCTTGAGCCGCAGATGAAGGCGTTGTCTGACGCCGACCTGAAGGCCAAGACCGTGGCGTTCAGAAAGAGAATCGCCGAGCAGATGCGCGCCGCCGGCTACGCAGAGGCGGAAGGCGAGTCCAAGAAAAAGATCCTTCAGGATATCCTGGACGAGATCCTTCCCGAGGCGTTCGCTGTCGTGCGCGAGGCGTCAGTGCGCACTATCGGCCTGCGTCATTTCGACGTTCAGATGATCGGCGGCATTGTCCTGCATCGGGGCGGCATCGCCGAGATGGCTACGGGCGAAGGCAAGACGCTTGTGGCGACCCTGCCGGTCTATCTCAATGCCCTGCCGGGCCTCGGCGTCCACGTCGTGACCGTCAACGATTATCTGGCCCGCCGCGACAGGGAGTGGATGGGGCCGATTTACGAATTCCTGGGGTTGTCCGTCGGCGTCATCCAGCACGACCAGCCTTTTGAAGAAAAGGCGTTCGCCTACAACTGCGATATCACCTACGGCACGAACAACGAATTCGGGTTCGATTACCTGCGCGACAACATGGTGACGCACCCGCAGCAGATGGTCCAGAGGCCGCTCCATTACGCCATCGTCGATGAGGTGGATTCCATCCTCATCGACGAGGCCAGGACCCCGCTCATCATTTCGGGCCCCACCGACGATTCCGTCGACAAATATTACGCCATCAACCGCATCGTCCCCAAGCTGAAACGGCGTCTCATCCTCGAGAAGGACGAGATTGATGCCAAATACAAGGGGGAGGATCTCTCGGCTGGTTACGACGCCGTCGTCGACGAAAAAAACCACACCGTCAACCTGACCGAAAGCGGGATGGCCAAATGCGAAGAGCTTCTCGGGGTCAAGAGTCTTTATGACGACCTTTCGGGGGAGTGGGCCCATCATATCATCCAGGCGATCAAGGCGCACGACCTCTTCAAGCGGGACGTGGATTATGTCGTCAAGGACGGCAAGGTTATCATTGTCGATGAATTCACGGGACGTTTGATGCCCGGCCGGCGGTGGTCCGACGGCATGCACCAGGCGGTAGAGGCCAAGGAAAACCTGCGCATCGAGCGGGAGAACCAGACCCTCGCCACGATCACGCTGCAGAATTATTTCAGGATTTATGACAAGCTCGCCGGCATGACCGGCACCGCCTTCACTGAAGCCAACGAGTTCAAACAGATCTATAAGCTCGATGTCGTCGTGATTCCAACGAACCGTCCGTTGTCGCGTACCAATCATCCGGATGCGGTCTTTAAATCCGCCCGCGAGAAGTTCAACGCGGTCGTCGAAGATATCAAGGCCTGTCATGCCAAGGGGCAGCCTGTTCTCGTCGGCACCATCTCCATCGAGAAATCCGAGATGCTTTCGGGGATGTTGACGAAGATCGGTATCCCGCATAACGTCCTTAACGCCAAATACCACGAGATGGAGGCACAGATCGTCGCTCAGGCGGGCCGCTACAAAGCCGTCACTATCGCGACCAACATGGCCGGCCGCGGCACCGACATCCTCTTGGGCGGCAATCCGCAGAACATGGCCAAGAATATTCTTGCGGCCCAGAAGATCGAGCCGCACACCGACGCCTACAAAGAGGAGTACGATAAGCTGTATGGCAGGTTAAAGGAGGAAGCCCAGAAAGAGCATGACCGCGTCGTCGAGGCAGGCGGCCTGCACGTTATCGGCACCGAACGCCACGAGGCCCGGCGCATCGACAACCAGCTGCGCGGCCGCTCGGGCCGCCAGGGCGATCCGGGTTCGTCGCGGTTTTATGTCTCTTTTGAGGACGACCTGATGCGTCTTTTCGGCTCCGACC
>CAZAYJ010000054.1:0-7969 GCA_964489335.1 uncultured Planctomycetia bacterium | reverse complement strand
TACATTTTTGTTGTTTTTTGACGCAGTATGATATACCATATGAACGTGAAAAACGTCTGAAGTTTGCGCGCTTGCAGGATGTTTCTTTTGATGAGGCGCTGGAGCGTTTTCAGGCACGGATGGCTGAATTTCTGCGCGAACGGTTGACGGATTACCGGCAAGAGCGCTGGAAGCGCGACCTTGATTTCTGCAGCTGTTTCTATTGTCACAAGAAACTTATTCAGTAGAGGATGGGCACGAGCGGAGGCGCCTATGAGACGCAAGAACGGTTTTACCTTGCTTGAAATGATGATCGTCGTCGTTGTAATCGGTATCTTGGCGTCTATCGCCTTGCCGCGTTATGTCCGTGTTGTTGAAAAAGGCCGCTCGGCCGAGGCCCGCCATATCCTGGGCCTTATTCGTGACGCGGAGCTTGCTTATTATCTTGATCGTGACACGTATACGACAAGTCTCACAAATTTGGGGGTGCAAGTCCCTACGGCATGTAATACAAGCTATTATTTTAGCTATGGTATCTCGGGAGGCGGGGCGAGCTTTACAGCTACCGCCACGCGTTGCACGGCCAGCGGCAAAACGCCGAATGGCTCGACAGCTTTTGTTCTCAATATTACCCAGACCGGCGCCCTTGGCGGGACAGCTGGTTTTGTTTGATCGAGCCGCAGAATGTGGCGAAGATCACTCTGGGCTCATCCTGCCTAAGGTAGAGCCGGAGGGCACATTACGTCCGGATGTCGTATTTTTTCGGGATATGTCCATAGGGGGCTGTCCATGATTGAGAAACCATTCATTCCGTGTTACACTTTTGATATGAGGAAAAATCGAGGCTTTACCCTTATAGAATTAATGGTGGTCATCAGCATTATCGGGATCATCGCCGGGATTTCCGTCGTGAGCTACAGCAATGCCAAGGAAAAGTCCCTGGATAAAGAAGCGACATCTGCCCTTATCCTGATCCGCAACGCAGAGCGCCAGTATTTCTCGAGATTCGAAAGATTTTGGCCTTCTGGGGTCACTATAACGACGCTGACCCAGATCAACGGCAATCTGTCCCTTGATCTTTCCTCGGCTAACTGGGCTTTTGGTGTTACGGGCGGGGCTTCAGGCATTACTTTCAATGCTTCGTGCACGCGCGCCGGCCGCACATGGACCATCGCAGGCTTGTCGGGCAATCCTACGTGTTCGGGAAGCTGTTTCTAATCATCGACCTATGATGCAGATGCGAAGGAAGAGAAGGCCTGGTTTTACGCTTATGGAGGTCGTTGTCGCGATCACCATTTTGAGCCTTTTGTCTGCCGGGTTTTTCAGTGTCGCTTTTTCGGCGCGCAATTTGACGTGGCGATCCAGAATGCGCCTCAGGGGGATCGAGATCGCCAGGCACCGTATCGAAGAGCTCAGGCGCTTTGGCCGCGCAGACACAACGGAGACGGGTTCGCTGCGTGTGATGGGCTGGACAGGATGGACGACGGCTCCAGAAGACTCCCAATTTCAGACGCGGTATATCGTTCAGTCCATTACCGGATTTGATTGTCGTAACGTGACAGTGCAGGTGAGGTGGAATGAGTCGGGGATATAGCAGACATAGAAGTAGAGGTAAGGGCATGACCATGATCGAGCTGATCCTGGCCTTGCTTTTGCTGAATGTGGTCATCCTGACGGGTATTTCGATGGAGTTCGGGGCGAGGCGGATATTTTCTTCGACCGACCTGGAGTCTCTCCTCATGGGGGAATTGGCGCCTATCGCCTCGGCCATTTCCAGCGACATTAACAGGGGTATAGGGACATCGTCCAGCCTCCCATATTCTACGACCAATATCGGCGGATGCGCCAATACCTTGCGTATCCGTACAGATGCGGATAACGACGGCCAAGTCAGCGGCGGGGACATCTGGGTGGCTTATTGCCGCACAGCCGCCAATAATTTCCGTTATTATCCGAATGCCGCTTCAACCTCGACATACACGACGTTGTCAGATAGGATTACCCAGTTTACATTGAGCGCTTCAAATGACTGGATGACGTTTGTGCTTGCGGCGAGAGCCATTCCGGGGTCTGCCGTCAATCTGACGAACCCCGAAGTTGTCATCAATTCGAGCGCTCAATTTCGGAGCACATCTTTCCAGTAACGTTATCTCATTGGCGATTTTCGGGGCAGTAGCTCAGTTGGGAGAGCATCACGTTCGCAACGTGGGGGTCGTGGGTTCGAATCCCATCTGCTCCACCACTTTTTTGCGGCAGAGCAAAAAAGTGGTGGATGCCGGAACGACCGTAGCGAGGCATGGCCTTTGGCCTAAGCCGAGCAGGGAGTGACGGCGCCACAACATTAATGCATTTTGCGGCAGAGCAAAAAAGTTCGGCTGTATGGCTCTTGGCCTAGCAGGCAGAGGTATCCCGATTTTCGCCTGCGACGGCATGTTGGGACGCTGCTGTCATTGCGTAGTCCCAAGAAGGGAAGATATCTGATGTTCCGGCTATCGCCGGAACATCACGCCTGAAGCGTCATAGTGCAAGAACATGAAACCCCGCCTGACTGTTCTTATCTTTATTATGTTTTGCTTTTCATGGGCCGCTGCTTTTTCTATCTCGGCCCAGGAGCCGTCCAAGAACGAACTTCACGAAGCCTCTTTTTATCACAATCTTGAGAACGGTTTCGTCCAATGCGTATTGTGTCCCCGCCGTTGTACCATTTCAAAGGGCAGCAGGGGTTTCTGCGGTGTCCGGGAGAACCGCAGCGGCCGTCTCTACAGCCTCGTCTATGGAAAACCCTGTTCCTTGCATATCGATCCCATCGAGAAGAAGCCGCTTTTCCATTTTTTGCCCGGCTCCGAAGCTTTTTCCATAGCGACAGTCGGTTGTAACCTGAAGTGTAAATTCTGTCAGAACTGGCAGATCTCCCAGGCGGCCGTAGAAGATGTCGCCGCGGTTTCCCTCTCTCCGGAGGAGGTTGTGCAGAAGGTCAAAGCCAGCGGCGCGCCGGTCATCGCTTATACTTACACGGAACCGACGATCTATTATGAATATATGTATGATATCGCGCGTCTCGCCCATGCCGCCGGAATCAAAAATGTCATGCATTCGGCCGGGTTCATCAACGAAGAACCGCTGCGCCGGCTCTGTCCCTATCTTGATGCGGCCAACATCGACGTCAAAGGATTCAACGACCGTTTTTACTCGGAGATGACCCTGGGGAACCTGGAGGATGTTCTGTGCACGCTTAAGATCCTTAAGAGCGAGGGCGTGTGGCTTGAGATCACGCATTTGATCATCCCCGGGATTAATGACGATCCCGAAGAGACGAGAAAACTTTGCAGGTGGATCAAGGAGAACCTCGGGCCCCAAACGCCTCTTCACTTGTCCCGTTTTTGGCCCATGCATCAGCTGGTGCATTTGTCTCCTACGCCTGTCTCGACGCTCCAGAAGGCCAGGCAGATCGCCATGGAGGAAGGTCTTCAATATGTTTATATCGGTAACGTCGGCGGCACGGAGGGTGAGGATACTTTTTGTCCTCAATGCAAGGCCAAGGTGGTTGACAGGTCCGGTTATGTGATCACGGCCATGCATATCGTCGGCGGCCGGTGCGCTTTCTGCGGTAACAAGATCGAAGGGGTGTGGGATGGAAACCAAAATGTGGAAATCACCAAGAACCAAGACACGAATTCCAAACAATGACCAACATTCAATCGCTAGGAACCACGCAAGAATGTTGAAGAAGGATGAGTTTGGCCGCTGGATTTCAGCCATTGGCCGTTGTTTGGTTATTGTTTGTTGGAGCCTGGTTATTCCTGTGGTTGCTTTCGCAGAAGATGTCAAGAAGCCGAACGTGGCCGGGGCGTTTTATCCAAAGTCTGCGGATGATCTTGCTTCGGCGGTTCGGTGGTATCTGGATAATGCCGGTGATGTCAAAGCGGACGGGGATCCCGCCGTTCTTATTGTGCCACATGCGGGATACGTTTATTCCGGCCCCGTCGCCGCATATGGGTTCAAGGCCGTCGCTGGGAGGGGCTATGCGACGGTTGTAATCCTCGGCCCGAGCCACTATTTTCCTTTTCACGGGGTCTCGGTTTACGCGCAAGGAGTTTTTCAGACGCCGCTGGGGTCACTGGATATCGATGCGGCGGCGGCATCAAGCCTTCTTTCGTCCGGCAAGGGCCTGGTCGTCGACGATAAGGGCGTATTTGAGCAGGAACATTCCATTGAAGTCGAGCTTCCTTTCCTACAGTCCGTGCTTAAGCCCGGTTTTAAGATACTTCCTGTTTTGGTCGGCGACATGAGTTACAACGAGTGTCTCCGTCTGGCTACGCTTTTGACGGGATTGGCGGCTGGCAGGAATATGCTGGTCGTGGTCAGCACCGACCTTTCCCATTACAGGACGTACCGGGAAGCTTTGGATGATGATGCTCGTACAGCCGCATATCTGGAGGCCTTTGATACCAAAGGGCTGTGGGATGCGGTCGCCTCTACGGGGTGGAATGTCTGCGGCATCCGTCCTCTCGTCGCGGGTATGGAATATGCCCGGCAGATCGGCGCCGATGATTTTTCTCTTCTTAAGGCGGCCAATTCCGGGGATACGGCCGGAGGCAGGGACAGGGTCGTCGGGTATCTGAGCGCGGTCTTAAGCAGGCCTCAAAAAAACCGCCCTGCTGTGCCGCCGGAAGATACGAAGAGTGTGACAACACAACAGGACACAGGAGACTCCATGCTGACTCTACAGGATAAGAAGAGATTATTGGAGATTGCCCGCCAGACCATTGCCGCCCACACGGCAGGCAAACCTTTACCCGTTTTTCAGGAATCGTCCGCAGGATTGAACCTTAAACGTGGTTGTTTTGTCACTTTACGGGAGCATGGGAATCTGAGGGGATGCATCGGTTTGTTCACATCCGATGAGCCGTTATATCGGAGCGTGCAGGCCATGGCCGTCGCTTCCTCGTCCCAGGATTACCGTTTTTCGCCTGTGCGGCCGCAGGAGCTTAAGGACATCACGATTGAAATATCGGTATTGTCCGAGCCCGCCCAGATTGATGACTGGAAGAAAATCCGTCTGGGGACCGACGGCGTCATTGTGCGGCGGGGATATTCTTCGGGTGTTTTTCTGCCCCAGGTGGCAACGGAGACCGGTTGGAGTTTGGAGACGTTTTTGGGCGAGCTCTGTTCGCAGAAAGCAGGGTTGCCGTCGGATTGTTATAAAGATCCAGGGACAAAAATTTATACCTTCCAGGCAGAAATTTTTTCAGAAGAAGAATCCGCGCGTTGACAATCATGATGATCAGGATTATCTGGAGTTTATTTCTGACAGGGCTGTTTTTAGGATACGGCCCCTGTCTTTTAAGCTGCGGCCCTCTTTTGGTGCCGTATATCTCGGCGACACAAAGCGGGCCCGGGCAGGGATTGAAGATTTATGCGATTTTCTCCTTGACCCGTATTTTCGTCTATGCCGTCTTCGGTGTCCTCGTGGGGTTGCTGGGTCAGTGGGTCATTCAGAATTTTTTTGAGGGCCCCTGGCTTAAATGGATCTTTATCGGGTTTGGCATTTTTCTCATTTTGCTCGGCGTGCTTCTTTTGGTACAGAAACTGCCGATGAAAGGATGCTGTCCTGCCTGGGCCGTCAAACACGCAGGGGGCGGTGTGCGGCCTGCTATCGTCTTTTCTCTGATTGTCGCCTTGTCTCCCTGTCTGCCTTTGTGGGGTGTGCTTGGTTATATCGCCCTGATATCGGATACGTGGCTTAAAGGGCTTCTTTATATGCTGGCCTTCGGCTTGGGAACGGTCGTCAGCCCCATGATTATTTTCTGCGCGGCAGCGGGATGGCTGGCCGCGTTCTCCAGGCGGTTTGAGTTTTGGTTTATGATTTTGAGGGTGCTGTGCTGCGGGATCCTGATTTTTCTGGGGATAAATCTTCTGATGTTTTAATCAAACCGCAGTATGCGGCGAAGATTAGACCCTTCCTTTATCTTATGATGTAGGGAGATTCATTAATCCGAATGAATAGGTTTTTCGTGCCGAAAGAAGATTGCAAAGGTTCCGTGATCCGTCTGACGGACCAGGACGACGTTCATCATCTGACCCGTGTCCTGCGTCTGCGTTCTGGTGAGAAGATTCTAGTCAGCGATGGTGAGGGGGGAGCGTTTGTGACGGTCCTGGAGGGGTATGACAAACATAGCGCACAGCTTAAGGTGGTTGAGTCCTTGCCAAGGAGACAAAGAGAGGATCAGCGATGGCGCCTGTCTTTGGCTGTCGCTGTTCCCAAGAATGCGCGTTTTGAGGACGTGGTCGACAAGACGACACAGTTGGGCGTCGATGAGATCATCCCGCTTGTCACGGACAGGACGCTGGTGACGGCGGCGCAGGTAGACAGAAAAATGGGGCGTTACAGGCGCTTGATCAAGGCGGCGGCCAAACAGAGCGGCGCGCTTTTCCTGCCATGCCTTTGTGAGCCGACCTCCTTTGGTCGTCTTCTGAGTATTTCCGGCGGCTATGATATGCGCTATTTGCCGAACCTTTCGGACACAACGTTGTCTTTGCCGCAAGCCCTCGCGGATGTGCGCAAAGGCCGTGTCCTTGTCTGCATCGGTCCTGAAGGCGATTTTTCGCCCGGAGAGATACGGGCGGCTTTTGATGCGGGGTTCAAGGGTATCTCTTTGGGAGATTCGGTGTTGAGGGTGGATACGGCAGCTATTGCGGTCGCCGCCTTTTTTAGGCTTTACAGCACGATGAGGGAAGGATCGTGAAAACATTCTGTGTCAAAACGTTCGGTTGCAAGGTGAATCAGTGCGATGCCGACAGCGCGCGGCAGGAACTTTTGGCTAAGGGGCTGTCGGAGGTCTCCGACACCCTGAAGGCGGACGTGCGCATCATCAATACGTGTTGCGTGACGGCAAAGGCGTCTGGGAAATCACGTCAGGCCGTCCGTCGGGCCCTGAGACACAAGGAATTCCATCCCGGCGAGGTTGTCGTGACAGGGTGTTATGCCAGCTATGAGAGACCGCAGCTTGAGAACATGCCGGGGATCGACAGGATTTTCAGCAGACAGGAAGATGCGAAATTTAGGGCTTGGATCAAGACCATACGGCCTGGTGTAGAATCTTTTGCCCCCGTTCGTCCGACATTCGCCGGCCGCACCAGGGCTTTTTTGAAGATACAGGACGGCTGCAATAACCGCTGCAGCTATTGTGTCGTACCTCTCATAAGAGGGTCTTCGCGGAGCGTTCCGCAACGTTCTGTCCTGGCGGAAGCCCGGGCGCTCATCGATGCCGGCCACAAAGAGATTGTCCTTACAGGCGTGAATATCGGATCGTACGGCAGGCATGGGCCGTCAGACCTTGCTGATATCATCATGGCTCTGGACCGCATGGCCGGGTTGGAGAGGATACGTTTGAGTTCGATTGAGGCCCATGATATCACGCCGCAGCTTCTGGATGCCATGGCATCTTCCAGAAAATTTTGCCCACACCTTCATATCCCTTTTCAAAGCGGGGATGATGCTGTTTTGGCTTCAATGAACAGGCGTTCCCGGGTCGCGGATTATATTGCGGCGCTGGATGCGGCCGCCCGACGCATGGAGAATCTGACGGTGACATGCGATATCATTGTTGGCTTTCCGACGGAAGATGAGGATCGGTTTCAGCATACGTTGTCTTTTTTGCGCCGCATTCGCCCTCTAAAGGTGCATATTTTTCCATTCAGTTCCCGTCGAGGAACGACAGCTGCAATCGTCTGCAAACCTCTGGCGCAGGAAGTGGTTAGAGGGCGCGTTAGAATTCTGAAGGGGCTTGCCAATGAGCTTTCGCAAGAGGTGCGTCGTCAGCGCTTGAATTCCGTAGTTGACGTGCTCTTTGAGCAAAAAGAAAAAGAGGAATGGTCTGGGCGCAGCAGGGAATATCTGCAGGTTTTTCTTCGTGGGCAGGCCGTGCGTCACAGTTTACGCAATGAGATCCGCCGTGTCCGCGTCCTAGGTCTCAAAGGCGAGGGCGTC
>CAZAYJ010000053.1:5765-8030 GCA_964489335.1 uncultured Planctomycetia bacterium | reverse complement strand
GACCTGCGGTTCAGGCCTTAATGGCGCAGGCATCTGCTGCGCCGGCCGCAATCTTATCCTTAATCAGCCCAGCGACTTTCCTTCCTGAATACAGCATTCCGGAAAACGTCGGCCCCATGCGGGGAATAGCAAAAACTGTAGCTACGCTCATACCGCAGACATAGAGCCCCGGATAGACCTCTCCTGTCTTCTCCACGAGCGCATCTTCGGAACCAACGACATCCATGGCCCCGCATTCTCCAAACGACAGTAACCCTCTTTTTTGCAACGCCTGGCAAACGCGCGCATCATGGCCGGTCGCATCGACGACAGCCCGAGCCTCCAGGGCCACGGGATCGACACAGGTGATGGCCCGCGGCAGAGCCGATACGGCCGCCCAATTAACAACCACGCCCTCCAGGCGTCCATGACGACAGACCACATCATCACATTTTGTCATCTGAAGAAACTTCACCCCTGCGTCGCATGCCGCGGCGATCAGCTTGGAACAGGCCTCAGGGCCCTTGGCCGTATACAGCCCTTCTTCAATCTTTGTATATTTGATGTCCAATTCGTCGAGGATGTCTTCGCCGGGACTGCGAAACGTCAGCGTATTCATGAAATAACCGCCAATCCAGAATCCGCCGCCCAGATAATTGTTGCTCTCGACCACAAGGGTCTTCAGGCCGCTCTGCGCCAAGTCCCGAGCCGCCACAAGGCCGCTAGGACCCGCCCCCACGATCACAACATCGCTTTCGATATACCCGCCGAATTCCTGCAGGAATTCCGACGATATAGCACGCGTTATCTTTGCCTCTCCGATAGGATAAAATGACATGATAAACCTCCTTAATCCGCCTCGGGCGGATCAACTCCGAAGTCTGCGTTAGTTCATTTTGCGAGTACCCTGGCCCGCCTTCGGCGAGGCCAAGGCGCTTACGAGCAAAATGAACAAGCGCTTGTGCGAGGAGTCAAGTTAATTTTCTTAATTGTTCGCCTCATAAACAGATAAGAGGCACCCGTTGGCGGGTTGTTTTTCCCGGCCTCCGGCCGGGCAAAACAAAAACCCCACAGCCTTGTATGCCATGGGGTCAAAACACACCATATCTCATAAACACCTCCCTCCGCCCCGTAAAATGACCTTCGGCCATCACGAGGCAGTTCCGTGGCCGCCAAAAGGCGACTTTACGGAACGCTGGCATTACCCAGATCAGGTTCATGAGGTCATCCGCTCTTGTCGTCAAGGCCTGCCCTGACGACACGCGGAACTCTCAGGCCGCTCTACGACCTCCCTCGTCCAAATAATCTATGCGTACCTTAACACATCCTCCTGTTCTCTGTCAAACAAAAGTATGCATACGCAGACATTCACGACGATTTTCCGTTCACTTCTTTCTCGGCACGCAGCGTCAACGGATTTTCCGGGTCTAATTTTTTGGCATCGGCCAGATACTGCCTAGCCGTCTCTGTTTCTCCGCGGCGAAAATAGATTTGCGCCAAACGCGCGTAAGCATCCGCAAAACGCGGATCGACCTCAATCGTCTCTTTGAGGAGCGCCAGTCCCTTCTCGGCATCGCCGCCGGCAATGCTGGGCGCCAGCGCATAAAAGCTCCCTAATCCAAAGAGGACGCCGGCGGAATGGGGCTCAAGCTCCTGCGCTTTTTTGAGATACCCCAATATCTGCGTACCCTGGAAAAGCTTGGAGAAGATTCCTCCTTCGTCGGCCAGCATCGCCTTGGCGCCTCCAATCGTCAGGTAAGCCCGCGTGTAATTCGTCAGGTCTACTTTATGCCGGCCCTGCCTGATGACCTTCGAAGCCAAAGCGATCGACCGGCCATATTCCCGCTTGTCGAAAATCATATAAGCCAGCGTGATGTAGGCCGGAGAAAATTCTGGATCCTCCTTGATGATCTCTTCAAGGATCTTTTCGGCTTTATCCACCTCATGGCGCCGGCGCAATACTTCGGCCTGTCCCCAGCGAGCCTCAATGCTCTGAGGGTCGGCCTGAAGCATCCGCTTCAAGACGTTTTCGGCCTCATCAATCTTGTAGTCATTCAGAAGAACGATGCCCAAAAGATACAGCGCCTCCTGGGACTGTGGATTCTTCTGTTGATAAGCGACGGCTTCGGACAAAGAAGTCCTGTCGGCTCTTTCATGAATATCCTTCCAGTCCATCGCAACGGCAGTTCCGCCCAGCAAAAGAAAAACAACCGCAGACACAACCGGCATAAGACGCTTCGTCATCCCATCCTCTCTTTTTGAACTCATTGTAACAAATATCAGGCG
>CAZAYJ010000053.1:0-5665 GCA_964489335.1 uncultured Planctomycetia bacterium | reverse complement strand
TCACAAGTCTCAAAGGCCCCGGCATACGAGGAATCATCTATGGCCATAAAGATCAATCTTGCCAGATCGGCCGGCTTTTGCTTCGGCGTGCGCCGCGCGATCACGATCACCCTCAAAACCACATCAAAACACAAGGATGTGCGGATGCTCGGCGATATCGTCCACAATGAAGATGTTATCGCCATGATGGAAAGAACCGGCGTAAAAAAAATCAAGACGCTGCGGAAAAACCGCGGACAGACCCTTGTGATTCGCGCCCACGGATTGCCGGCATCTGTCTTCAGGCGCGCCAAGAAACTGGGTTACGTCATCGTGGATGCGACATGCCCCATGGTTAAGGAGATCCACAGGATTGCGCGCAGGATGGAGCAGGAAACACGCAGGATTATCATCATCGGAGACAAAAAACACGACGAGGTCCGCGGCATCAAGGGCCAACTCAAGACAAAGGCCTTTGTCGTCTCTTCCAAGAAAGACGCGGCCCGTCTGCCTTTTTCCGCGATCAAAAAAGCCGCGGTGGTCGTTCAATCCACGCAAGACGAAGAGAATGCGCTTAGGATATTCCGGCTGATCGCCTCAAAAGTGCAGGATGTAAAATTTTTCAATACCATCTGTGCGCCGACCAGGATCAAGCAGGCGGAGATCAAAGCCATCCCTTTGAAGAACGACATGGCAATCATCATCGGCTCCGGCGCCAGCGCCAACACACGTCGCCTCTTCGAAATCGCCAAAAAACTCAACCCGCGCACCTATTGGGTTAGGTCTGCCGAAGACATCCGTCCCCGCTGGCTGAAAGGCATCTCATCCATCGGGATCGCAACAGGGGCATCGACGCCGGACGCAACGACCCAAAAAGTAATCGCGCGGCTACGCACCCTTTCTGCCTGAAAAAGGTTCACCATCCTGCGGATTTTCCGCCAAAGGCGGATCCGCCTTTGGCAGAAACGCGGACGGCTTACAATGCGCCTGCCGCAGAACGACGGTTCTGTAAGTCGCGGCTCCCTGTAAGCTACCTCTTTCTACCCTGATTCGCCAGGAACGCTTCGTAAATTTTCTTACAAAAATTTACTTCGCTGGCGAACAGGGTTAATTCGGCCGACGACTTATATTCACTCGGCTTACGCCTCATTCCACAAGTCGTGGCCTCATTAAAAATTCTGCTTGTACTTCAGAAAAACGGCATCATTCGTCTCAGGCAGCTGCGTCGTATTCGTGATACTCTCCTGGGAACGCATCTCTTTCTCGCCTTCTACGGAGAGATGATCCGCCACCTTGTAGACCAACGCCGCTTTCTGAGTCACGGAAGCATTGCCCCTGCTACCGTCTTGCTGCGAAACGGTATAATTCAGCCTGGCCCGCGACGTTATCTGGGTCCCCAGCCCCACCCCTTTTTTGTTCTGATCAATCTCCAGATGGACATCACTGACGCCCAGGGCGCGGGCAACATCAGTCACCTTGCCGCCAAAAAACAAATAATCCAGCGTATCTTTGATCAGGTCGGCGGAGACACCGCCTTGTGACAAAGACTCCTCAGCGCTGCTCCAGCTTTTACCTGTCAAAAGCATCACAAGCAGCCGCTCCTGGGACAAGGAAGAATCCGAATCAAGCCTGAGCTTTGGTTCTTTCAGAGTCCCGCGAAGATGGATCGAGATGGAAACGTTTTCTACTTGCGAAACCCCTTTAAGGTCCAGGCGCACATCCCGCAAACCGTCAGCCAGAATCACACGGCCCGGCTTCAGGATGACGGCGGCGTGAGGCAGTCCGAGATGTCCGCCATAAATACTCATGGAAGCCCAGGACCCATTTGACGCTGCATATTCCCACAGGAATCCCACAGGGCAATCCTGAAGGATAAAACGATCCCCCCGAACTTCCGTCACATAGGCCTTCCCTTCGACGGCGAAACGCCGCGACGAGACCTTGAGATGACATTCCAGGCGCTCCACAACGCCCTGCAGGTCTGCCAATTCCTTGACGGCAGGCGCCAAGCGGCGCGCGTCTGCCAGATGAATGTTCTTGCCGAAAACATCTCCTTCAAAGACGCCGTCCTGCAGCGAACCGTCGAGCACGATACTGCTGGAATCCGGAAAGATCATGCGACCGTTATGGACTTCAATGTTGAGCCCTTTCAAAAACGGAGACGTAAAGAATACATCTACTTTGGAAACCCTTACAATGAAATCCTGGGGCAGATGCCCCTTGAAACGGCCGATCTCCACATCCTTGATCACCAGATGCCTGCCGATGGACCCTTCGAACCCCGCGATCTTATAGTCGGCGGCGCCCACGATGTCCCGGACGACGCGCCGGACAACAAAAGAAGCACCCGAGCGCGTCAACAAGAGCCAATAGAGAAATGCCATCACGGCCCCCACCAGAAGGAGCGCGGCAATACCCAAGATCACAAAAGGTCTTTTTTTCATTCTTCCCTCATCGACACAGGCAAGAAAACGGACACATCCGGCAATAAGGGGCATCCGAAGGATCCGATTCAAAATCAACGGCAGGATCGAACAATTCCTGCATCAAGGCCTCCAGCGCCCTCATATAAAAAGATACGCCGGCCATCCGGTCTTCCATCGTTTCTGTCTCGTCAAAAAGCACCCTGATCCCTCCGTCCTTGAGAGCATCTCTCAAATGGTAGAGACCGGCGTTCAGCGTTCCGGCTCCTGTTGCCTTCCAGACGAGATGAAAATAGATCGGCAGCTGGAATGATTTGACGGCCTGGCGGATGGCCCTGCGCTCAAAAGCAAGATTGCCGAGCTTCCTGAAATCGGCCGGCATCTGGTCAACCGATCCCGTTTTATAATCAATGACAAGAAGGCTTGAGTCGTTGAGGCGGTCCACGCGGTCGATCCTGGCCTTGAAACGAAGGTCCCTTCCGCCCAGTCGGATGTCGCCAACCACTTCCTTTTCCAAGGCAACGACCTCTGCGACGCCCCTTTTTGTCTCGTTCTCGATGAACTGCTGCATGCGGAAACGCAGAACCTCATGGACGAGAAAGGCGTCCGAACGCATCCTTTTACGCAGCTCCGCTTCGAAACTCTTATCAAGCTCTTCAAAAAAAATCTTTCGGAAAGCGCCATCCACAACGGGCCGGCGGCCGACAAAGGGTCCATAGACCTTCTCCAGGAAAGAATGCAGGAAGGTGCCGACATCAGAAGCCTCAAGCTCATCGGAAGCCCCTTCTTTTTCCTGCAACCCCAACACGTACTGGTAATAAAACCGCAAGGGACAATTCATGTAAGCGTTGACGCTTGAAGCGGAAAAACATGTCTCCCTCAAAAAATCGAGATGCGCCTTCTGTTTTTTGGCGCCTGCCTCCAGAGGCGTCACCCTGATACGAAACGCCCCTGCGGTGGGGCGTAACGCGCCGATCTTTCGCTCCTCTTTCTCTTTTTCCCAGACAAGGGCCTCCACGAAACGGCTTTTTTCGCATGTATCCCGTTCCTGATAAAAAATATGGGCCCTCTTGGCTCAAGCATTCAGGCGCCTGAACTGATAGCGTTGAATCTCCTCTTCCTTCTCGAGACGATTGAGCCCCAGCTGGGTCATAACATCTCTCGGGATCAATGGCTCGTACACCTTAAGCTTGGGCAGGACGGATTCATTGGCATCCAGGATAAAGACATCGTCAAACCCAAGGGAACGCGTCTCAAAAAGCCCGAGGATCTGCAGTCCTTTCAAGGGAGAGCCGGAAAAAGAGACCATTTGTTCCTGAAGCCGCGTCTTAAAAATACGGAGGATCTCCTCCTGGGGAAAACGTTCCCGGCAGAAAGCGGCCCCGGCCATCTGGCGACAGGCGACGTGCAGTTGTTCGACGATCTTAAGATTCAGGGGATATTTTTCCAAAGGGCTTTTTTCAAGAAGAACATCAAGAAAATCCTCCAGGACGCTCGCGAACTCCGCAAATGTGGTAACGTCCTGCCAGTTTTCAAAAAGAAGCTTATGCAGGCCGCCGAAAGCCTTCTTCAGATCAGCCTTCTTGATGTGAATATCCATCCTCTCGAGCATCGCCGCGGCACTCACATAAAGCTCCTCTTCACGAAGAAGGTCCCGGGGATCGACAAACAGGCTTCCGCCCAGAGATGTCTGGATCGTGCCTACCAGGATCTCTTCGACTTTATGGGCCAACACGCGTATGGCGGACGCCTCGACACCCCACTGAAGATTCTTGACCAAAGGATGGCTTAAAACACCGAGATAATCCCTGACATAATAACCCTCAGTCTTACGAGTCTCCTGCGCGCGGAAGATGAGCTCAAAAAGGAAGTAAAGAGAGCTGCGGGAAACCGGATATCCCATGGAAACGTTGAAGTCGCCGACAAAAGAAGTGATTTCGGAAAGAAACGGGATGAGAGTTGCCGGCTCGGGGAGCACGACAAGGGCGTTGCGGTAGTCGCCGCACTCTTTTAACGCCTGACGCGCCATGCCTATCTGCGAATGCAGATCAAAGCCGCAGCTGATTCTGACCTGCGGCTTTTGCGCCGGAGCCGCAGGAGGCTCAATGGGGTTCTCAAACACCGACGCAAGCCTTTCCAAAACACTCCATTCGCCGGCCCGGCCCTGGAAGACCATCGTCGCACGCCCCTGCGCATAAAGAGTATGCATCACCGTCTCTTCTGTGCGGTGAAGATAGAAGAAATTACAGAAAAAGACCCTTTCGAAATCATCCAATCGGGCCCCTGCCGCCTGGCGCGCCGCCAGAAGATAGATAAACCCGCGGCTATAGGCGCGGGTTTCCTTCATCTTCCTGTGAAAATCCTCTCGCAGGAGATAGAGCTGTCCTAAAAGCATGTTGACGCTCTCGGGAACATCATAGCCGATACCGGCGTGGGCGGCCACATCTTTCAGGGACGCATTCTGAACATCCTCCAGGTCGAGTTGTTCAAAAAACCCAAGGACTTCCTCGGCCCATGGTAAGAAACGCCAGAACGCGCTGCGCCCTTCCAGGATGGCCGGGGATTGCTTTTGCGCGATCCGGTAGATCTCGAAGCACGCCTCCAGGTCGTTGAGACGGCTGAATCCTTCGCCTTGGCCGGATACCAGGTATTCCATAAATTCGTCGATTGTGAAAAACCGCGGCGAGAAACTTGCCTGGCCGATGCGCTCGGCCAGCGCCTTCTGGAAAAAAAGCTGCGGCCGGCGGCCGCCGAAAACAAAAGCCAGGCGCGGCCATGCAGCCGGCGCATAGGCGGCCACGATCTCATCGGCCAGCTTGTCGATGAAACGATCGCTCAAATCATAGGTGATCACGCTCTTCATATTGCTGAACCTCTAATAGATAATGGGCCATTTGGCTGCGGCGATTTTGGAGCGACGAAGTCGCAGCCCAAAGGTGGCCAGCCCCGATGGGGAGGCCCATCTTTGGCCTGCTGTTGCGTTGCTCCTCCTCGACGTGTCGCAGAGAACACGCCTTCCATCGGTCTCAAATCTGGGCCCCCAAACGTGCCCACTATCTATTGGAGGCTCAGCATACTTCTTCCATCCTGGCGGTATCGCAAAAAATCAAGAACCCTCTGACGCGCCGGGCGCCGAAAATCTCTGAAACAAGCCCCATGTATTCGACGACTTGACGCCGGCCCTTGTCACTCTCTTCATCCGACATCTTGTAATCGATAACCCAGCACTCCTGCGGTCCGACCAGGAGCCGATCGATACGCCG
>CAZAYJ010000052.1:0-8095 GCA_964489335.1 uncultured Planctomycetia bacterium | reverse complement strand
TGGCCTGGGCGAGCGATAGCTGCTTACCCTCTTCCATCCACGCCTCGAAGGCCTCAAAGGTCTTCTTGGAAATATGTTTCTTCATCGTTGGGACACTGAAGGTGTTTTCGCCGAAGTAGCTGGAGACTTTCTTGAATTTCTTGACCTCGGGAAAAGACTTCGTTTCAATCGATCTAAGTATCTCTTGTCTGATATTCATATTTGATTCTCCTTAATTCCGCCGGAGGCGGAATTAGAACCTTCTTTATCGGAATTGCGAAGGTCCATCCTTTCCGGGTTAGCTGTTTACACGAGAAGTAAAACGACCTGCCAACCCTACAACCCCTTCATATACTCTTCCATACGGTCCATGGCTTCTCTTAATTTCTCAAAGCCCGTCGCGAAAGAAATGCGGATATGGCCGTCGTATTCTGGACCAAAGGCCGTACCCGGGACAACAGCGACCTTCTTTTCTTTCAAGAGCCTTGAGGCGAAATCCATGCCGTTCATTTTTGACTTCTTGACAGAGGGAAACACATAAAAAGTCCCCTGGGGCTTATGACAGGAAAGCCCCATGTCGTTGAGACGGGCCACGACGAACTCGCGCCGCCTCTGGTATTCCTGTTTCATGTCTTCAACAGGCTTGCGTGTACCTGCAACCGCTTCGCATGCGGCCATCTGCGACACGATCGGCACGCACATGATCGTGTACTGGTGGATCTTGGTCATGGCGGCGATGATGTCTTTGGGGCCGCAGGCGTAGCCTACGCGCCAGCCGGTCATGGCGTAGGCCTTGGAAAAACCGTTCAGGTACAGCGTGCGCTCCTTTGCGCCCGGCAATGTGGCAAAAGGCGTATGGGCAAAATCATAGGTCAGCTCATCATAAACCTCGTCGGAGATGACCAGGATCCCGTGCCTTTCTAAAACGCGATTAATGGCAGACAACTCTGTCTTCGTATAAGAGACACCCGTCGGATTGCACGGGTAATTGAAAATGATTGCTTTTGTGTCCGGCCCGATCGCCTTCCTCAGATCGTCCGGCGTCAGCTTAAACCCGTTGGCGGGCCTCAAAATGATCTTTGTCACCTCAGCCCCCGCCAGCTCTGCGACCGGAGCATAAGAGACATAACTCGGCGAACAAACGATAACCTTGTCGCCCGGATTGACCAGCGCGCGCAAGGCCAAGTCAACGGCCTCGCTGACACCGACCGTAATCAAAATCTCATCTTCCACGCCATAATGAAGGCCGAAACGCCTCTTCAAATCCTGAGAGACATACGTCCGCAACTTGACCAACCCTTTATTGGACGTGTAAGAGGTGTATCCTTCTTCGATGGAATAAATGGCGCTCTCCCGGATGTGCCAGGGCGTAACAAAATCCGGTTCCCCCACCCCCAGAGAAATAACATCCTTCATCCCGAGAACAAGGTCAAAAAAGACCCTGATTCCCGACGGAGGCATGACTTGCACTTTATGGGAAACCAATGATTTTTTCATGGCTTAAATTGTCGGAATAGAGGCCTCTAATACGAGATCGCCAGGCGCCTGTCTTCTTCGGCGCATTTTAAAATGATCCCGTCTTCTTTGTATTTTTTAAGCAGGAAATGAGTCACTGTGCCGCGGACGTTCTCCATCGGCGAAAGCTTTTCGGAGACGAACCTCGACACGGTCTTTAAATCCCTTCCTTCCACTACCAAAAGAAGATCGTAACTGCCCGAAAGAAGATAGCAGCTCTTGACTTCCGGGAAACTATAGATACGCTCGGCAACTTTATCGAATCCCAGGTCTTTCTGCGGCGCCACCTTGACTTCAATCAATGCGCGAACCTCGCTCTCCTTATCCTTGACCAGTTCTTTGTTGACGACGGCGCGATATCCCAGGAGGATGCCTTCCTTCTCGTATTTCTTGATGCGTTTTCTGACCTCGTCAACCCTGATCTTAGCCAGTTTTGATATTTCCTGAGGCGTGATCCTGGCGTCCTTCTGCAACAATTCAAGGATTACATCCATGCGGTCCCCCTTGGCTCAACTTATAACGAATTCATTATTCATGCCTCAAAAGCGTCATCAATCCTTCATAACAGGCGTGCCTGCCAGAAAACTCGTTCTCTGACGGGGCTCACAAATTTTAACACCTGCACCTAAGCCTTACAAGCGATTTTTGGAAGACGAAGACCCTGCACAGTTCCAACGCTTTCAGATGCTTTCATAAGGCATCAAAGACTTCTCATGCGGCGGACAAACCTCTCGTAGATATCCCTCGCCTGAGCATCAAAAGCGGCCTTTAGCCGTTCATACGTCTCGAGCATCTCCTCCCGGCTTTCCGGAGGCTCATTTCGGAACCACGAAGAAAGCATAGCCCCGTCCACTTCCACATGAAACTGAAACCCCCATACCGTGTGCTGGAATGAGAATGCCTGATGAATACCGTTACCTTGAGCCAACAGGATGCCGCCAGCAGGCAATTCAAATGTATCTTCATGCCACTGAAAGACTTTCGTCCTGATATCAAATGTCTTCATCAATGGGTCATTTTGGGCCGCCTCCGTCAACGTCAGACCATACCAACCTATCTCCTTGACCGGAGATTTCCTGACGCGGCCCCCCAGACTGACGGCGATAAGCTGTGCGCCGAGACAAATCCCCAAAACCGGGATTTTCTGCATCACGAGCTCCCGGATAAGATATTTCTCCATGGTCAAAAAGGGATACTTCTCTTCTTCGTAGACATTCATGGGGCCTCCCATGATGACGACGCCCCCTATATCCGCAAGATCCAGCGAACACAAGCTGGCGCCGTTGTCCTTCCAGACATCCGCCATATCATATCCGATTTTGTTCTCGGAAAGGTAAGCCCCCAGCGTGCCCGGGCCTTCGTTGTCAACATGTTTAATGATCAACGCCTTCTTCATGGCGTCCTCCTTGACTCATTAAAAAACCCTCCTGCGGATGAAATCAAGGATCTCATCCACAAGAGGGCGCCTTTGTCCTCGTCGCGATTTATTTATACTTATTCGTGATCGGCATGCGCCGGTCTTTGCCGAACGCCTTGGGGCTGATCTTGATGCCGGGCGCCGACTGTCTGCGTTTATACTCGTTGGCGTCCACCATCCGCACGACGCCCGCCGCCAGCTTCTCGTCTATGCCTGCCGCGACGATCTCCTGGAGCCCTTTATCTTCTTCGACATAGAGCTTCAAAACCGGATCCAAAACATCATAAGGAGGCAGGGTGTCGGCGTCTTTCTGGTTGGGCCTGAGTTCGGCTGTCGGTGCTTTTGTCAGAACGCGTTCAGGAATCGTCTTACGGCCGGTCACCTTGTTCTTGTATTCCGCCAGGCGGTAGACGAGTGTCTTAGGCACGTCTTTGATGGCACCAAATCCACCTGCCATATCGCCGTAGAGCGTGCAATAGCCGCAGGAGACCTCTGATTTGTTACCCGTATTGACGGCGAGATATCCGAATTTGTTGGATATGGCCATGATGATGTTGCCGCGGATACGCGCCTGGAGATTTTCTTCCGTAATGTCCGGAGTCTTGCCGGCAAAAACGCCGCCGAGTTCCGCAAGATAGGCCTCGAGGATCTTCTGGATGGGAATCTCTGCGGTCTTGATATTCAGGTTCTGCGCTAAGAGCCGCGCGTCTTCGCCGGACTCCTGCGAAGTGTAGGCCGATGGCATCAAAACACCCAGGACGTTTTCGCTGCCGATGGCGTCAGCGGCCATCGCCGCCACAAGCGACGAATCGATGCCGCCGCTCAAGCCCAAAACAATCTTCTTAAAACCGTTCTTGAGCACATAATCCTTCAAACCCAGAACAAGGGCCCCGTAAACTTCTTCTTCAATAGTTTCCGGCGGAACAACGGCATGCGGCCCCAGCAGAGGCTTGTCCTCCCTGACGCCTGAAATCATAATGGCGGGTTTTCTGGATGCGACAGGCACGTCCACGTCGCAGACAAGAAGCTCCTCTTCGAATGCCTGGCCCTGCGCGATCAGGCGCCCCTTATCATCAACGATCAGGCTCTGGCCGTCGAAAACCAGCTCATCCTGGCCGCCGACCAGGTTGGTGTAGGCGATAAAAACACCGCTGCGTCTGGCCTGTTTTTTAAGGATCCTGCGACGCATCTCGCCTTTGCCCATATGATACGGCGAAGCGTTGATGTTGACGATCAGCCGCGCCCCGCGATAGGCCTGAATCCCCGCCGGGCCGTCCATATGCCAGATGTCTTCGCAGATATTGACGCCGAAAGACGTCTGGCCTAGTCCGAAAACGGGGAATGTATCACCGGCGGCGAAATAACGCATCTCGTCGAACACGCCGTAGTTGGGCAGAAAAACCTTGTGATAGACATCCACGATGCGCCCGCGGGAAAGAACGGCCGCTGCGTTATAAATCCTGTTTTTCTTCCGGTCGACAAATCCGACGACAGCCGTGATGCCGACCGCCGAGCGGGCGGCGGCCTTGAGGGCCGCCAGGTTATCGTCGATAAACCGGGGTTTGAAAAGCAGATCTTCAGGCGGATAACCGGTAATACAAAGCTCAGGAAACGAGACGATGTCCGCGCCGGCCTCAAGGGCCTTTTGGGTCCAGGCGGAGATTTTGGCGACGTTGCCTGCGAGATCGCCTACGACAGGATTAATCTGCGCCAGCGCTATCCGGATTTTCTGGGTTGTTTTAGGCATAAACGTTCCCCGCAAGATCGGCGGTGCTATATCTTGTTCTTCATGTCGTGGCTCAAGACAATCGCCTCGGCAACCTGACGCATGGATTTGCGGTTGTCCATGCTGTACTTTTGAAGCAGGCGGTAAGCGTCGGCTTCCCCTAATGACCGTTCCTTCATCAAGATGCCCTTGGCCCTCTCGACGATCTTGCGGGATTCGAGCTCTTCCTGGATGACCTTGGTCTTAACCATAAGCTCAGTGTTCTCAATGACCAACGCCGCCTGGGCGGCGACCGACGAAAGAAGGTCAATCTCGCCCTTCGTGAACTTATGGGGCTCGGAAGTATAAAGGTTCAGGACGCCGATGACCTTGCCCTTGACATTCAGCGGGACGCACAAATAGGAACAAATATTCTCCTGTTTGGCGATCTCCTTATATTTGTACTGGGGGTCGGCCTGGACGTCGTAGACAGCAATCGCCTTGTTTTCCTTGGCCACGCGGCCGCTGATGCCTTCGCCCAGCTTTACGGGTTGTTTCTTTGTGTATCCTTCAGAGACCGTCTGCGTGGCGCGGATCACCAATTCCCCCTTGTCGTTCAATAACATGAGTGAACAAAGCTTGGATCCCATGCTCTGCGCCGTCACGGAAACAATCAACTTCAGGATATCTTCAAGATAAAGGTCGGATGTGATGGCCTTGCTAATCTTCGACAGGGCCGTTAAATGCAGTGTTTTTCTTGCCATGCTTTCCTCCACAGGCCTTCACGCAGATGCCGCAGATATATTGTCCGACGACATTCTCGCGCTGGAAGCCCTTAAGTTTCTCAAAACATTCCAAATGGCCGAAGTCTTCGCAATTCTCCCGGATGGCGCCGACCGGACAGGCCGCGACACAGGCCCGGCAGGACCCGCATCCGCGCTGCAACGGACGGTCGGCCTTCAGCCGAAAATCCGTCAGGATCGTTACCATCCTAAACTGTGCGCCATAACGTTCTGACACAAGAAGATTGTTCCTGCCGATCCATCCCAGACCCGCCATCCGGCCGATCTTCTTGTGCGAAAGATGCGCGCTTTGTTTTTGCCAGTCGAGAATCTGCGATGCGGGAATGGGAAGCGCCGCCGCCCCCTTATTCTGGAGCCACCGGCACACCGAAAAAGCCATCTGGTCCAAAAACATATTGGCTGTCCGGTAATGATGGAAATACAGCTTGGTTGGCTGCGCTTCGATTTCTGAGAGGATGGAGCCGGATAACGCGACTCCGAGACAAACGGCCCTGTTTAGTCCCTTTTTGACATCCTCAACGAGCTCAAACTCGTCTTTGATGTTTGAGACATCCGCCACCCCAAAAAGATCCGCCCCTTGCAGGCGACAGAATTTTTTTAAGGCGCGGTAATTCCGGATTTCTGAAAACACGTTAATATCTTTATATAGCCGGGCTGCTTTCATCGGCAGGACCCGAGGCCGAAGACCGAATCACGCCGTAAAAATCAATCATGAAATACCTGGTGCCCGTGATGTTCGGCTTGGAAGGTATCGCCGTGGCGTTAAAACCGTCCTCGTCGCCCGAAAGCGTAAAATTATATCCTTGCCTTGTGCCCGACGCCAGCGTGCTGTCGATATACTGTGCCCCGTCGGGATCATAAAGGTCGGAAAGGCTCGCCGGATAAGAGCTGTGCGTCGCGCGGTATGTCACCGAGGCCGCGGACAACGTCTTGAGCGCCGCAACCGCCGCCGCCTCGTTGGCGTTGACGCGCTGACGCATGATACCGGGAACGCCGATGGAAGCGATGACGATGATCACGGCGATAACGACCATGATCTCAACAAGAGTAAACCCCTTGACGCGCCGGACCCCCCAAGCTCTCATCATGTTGTGTCTGCCCGCCTTTCGCTGTTGCGCCTAATGATAACATTAAAACACAAGAGACCGGAAAAAACCACAAAAAGAATTATCCCCCAAAGAGTTGCGCCCGTAAACCCGTCTTTTTTAACAAATAAAGAATACCACAAAAAGAGAAAAACCGCCAAAAGCAAAAAACCGCAGATACGGATAAACTCGCCATTCTTAAAAGACTGTTTGATGCTGAAAGGCCGCGTATCGGCCTTGTCGAACCTGCGCAAAGAAGGAAGCAGCATCGGCACACTCTCGAGATACTCGCTATAGGCGGCGCCAAACTTCTCCTTCAAAACCTCTTCTTCTTCCCGAATCGTCCCCGCATACAGGACTAAAAAACTCAAAAAGTAGTACAGAAGCATCCACATATTGTTGGCCGCGATAACAACGCCGAGACCCACAATAAAATTGCCCAAATAGAGGGGATTACGCACGTAGGCATAAGGGCCGGCTGTCGTCAGGACCCTCGACTTGGAAATATAGCCGCTCGCCCAGAAACGCACCCCAAGCCCTAGGAGCTCAACGGCAATACCGGTCCAAAGGGACGCGTCGGTGATATGCGCCAGAAACGGATACACGATGAATACGGGATATACCAGCCACAGCCGTAATTTTTTAAAACGGATCTTTTGCATGGGCGTCCTTTTCTTTTTGATTTTTGGCGATCATGACCGAAAGCAGCGCGACAGCCGCCGGCGTCACACCGGAGATACGGGAGGCCTGCCCGAGGGATACCGGCCGGAATTTTTTCAGTTTCTCGACAATCTCCGCGGAAAGCCCCTTGACGGCGGCGTAATCCATGTCCTGCGGGATACGGATATTCTCAGTCTTCTTGAAACGCTCCACCTCGTCCGCCTGGCGCCGGATAAATCCTTCGTATTTGACCTCCGTCTCCGCCTGCGCGTCAAGCTGCGGCGTCAAAAACGGAAGATTGTCATCGATGTGGTTCATCTGCCTGATATGCGTAAACGTGATCTGCGGCCGCCGCAGCAACTCTTCGAGGCTCGCCGCGCCGTCGATGGGCGGTATCCCCAGCGTTTCAAGCCATGGATTGGCCTCAGCGGGCTTTATCTTCGTGGCTCGCAGATAAGCCAGTGTCTCGGCAATCCTCTGCTTCTTGTCCTCGACGGCCCGATAAGCCGCCTCATCCAACAAACCGATACGTCGGCCGCGCGCCGACAGGCGCAAATCGGCATTGTCCTGCCGCAAAATAAGACGGTATTCCACGCGCGACGTAAACATCCGGTACGGCTCCTGCGTGCCCTTGGTCGTCAGATCGTCAATCAGGACGCCGATATAAGCCTCATCCCTCGAAAGGATAAAAGACCCCTCCTTCCGGACCCGCAAGGCAGCGTTGATGCCGGCGACGAGCCCCTGGGCCGCGGCCTCTTCATATCCCGTCGTGCCGTTAATCTGCCCAGCCAAAAAGAGATTGCGGTAAAGCTTTGTTTCCAGCGTCGGCAGCAGTTGGGTCGGATCAACATAATCGTATTCAATGCCATAGCCTGGTTTCATGAGGCGCGCCCGCTCCAGGCCCCTGATCGAATGAACCATCTCCGTCTGG
>CAZAYJ010000051.1:0-8133 GCA_964489335.1 uncultured Planctomycetia bacterium | reverse complement strand
CTTGAGGATGTTTAAGGCGATCTGTTTGTTGGTCGCCCGTCCCTCGCCAAGCACATCCCGGGGGTCGGCCTTCGGCACATCCAGCTTCTGGGGATCGATAACGTATTCTTTCATGGGTGTTTCTTTTGCAGGGGCAACTTCGCAAACATGGGTCGCCCCCCAGGTAATCAATTCGTCGTACCCTCCTTCTCCCCAGGCCACAAGCGCATGCTTCAGGCCCAAGTTCTTAAAAACTTCGCCGAGGACAGGTAGAAGCTTCCTGTCATAAACGCCGACCAGCTGGTGCGTGGGAGAAGCCGGATTGATAAGAGGGCCGAGGATGTTGAAGATTGTGCGCGTCTGGAGTTTGCGCCGGATGGGCTGGACATGGGCCATGGCCGGATGCAGAAGAGGCGCGTAGAGAAACGCGATACCCGCCTCGTGCAGGCATTTTTCCACGGTTTCCAGGGGCGCGTTGATATTAACCCCCAGCTCTTCCATCAGGTCCGCGCTGCCGCAGGCGCTCGATACCGAACGATTGCCGTGTTTGGCGACGGTGACACCGGCGCCGGCGACGACAAAGGCTGCGACCGTCGAGACATTGAAAGTCCCCTTGGCGTCCCCGCCTGTGCCGCAGGTATCTAAAACTACCTCGACTCCCGCATCCAGAGGCCTGACAAACCGCCTCATGGCGCGCACAGCACCTGTAACCTCCTCTGCTGTCTCGCCTTTTTGAGCCAGGGCTTTCAAAAAAGCGATCGTCTCGGCCTCCGACGCCTGCCCCTCGGCAACGAGAGAGATAACGGCCTCTGTCTCCTGCGCGCTCAAGGAAACACCGGACGAGACTTTTTTGACGGCATCCTGCATCATAGCTCAAGAAAGTTCTTTAAGAGATGTTTACCGGATTTTGTCATAATCGATTCCGGATGGAACTGGACACCGAAAATAGGGTCTTTTTTATGCATCAATCCCATAATCTCTTTGTCTCTGGTCCAGGCGGTTACGACGAGCTCTTTGGGAAACACCTTGGCGTCGACCAGAAGCGAGTGGTAGCGCGTAGCCTCGAAAGGATTGGCCATTCCCCTAAAAATCCCCTGCCCCTTGTGATAAATCAGCGATGTCTTGCCGTGCATCAGCCTAGCAGCCCTTATGATCCTGCCTCCGAAGCAATAACCGATGGCCTGATGGCCGAGGCAGACTCCAAGGATAGGGATCTTACCTCCGAAGGCGCGGATAACGTCAATGGAAATGCCTGCGTCCTCAGGGCGCCCCGGCCCCGGAGAAATCACGATCGAGCGGGGCTTAAGCTTCTTGATCCCCGAAATCGTAATCTTGTCGTTGCGGAAAACCTTCAACTCCTGCCCCATCTCCCCAAGATACTGGACGAGATTATAGGTAAAGGAATCGTAATTGTCGATCATAAGGATCATTGGTCTTGCCTTTCCAATTTTTTCTTCCTCTCAAGATCAACCTTATTCTTTTACTCTCTCTATCCTGGCACCGAGACTCTTTAATTTTTCTTCCAGACGCTCGTAGCCGCGGTCCAAATGATAAATCCTGGACACCTCCGTCTTGCCGCGGGCGACGAGCCCGGCCAATACGAGGGCTGCCGACGCTCTCAAATCGGACGCCATGACAGGCGCCCCGCTCAACTGTTTAGTGCCGTGCACAACCGCATACGGTCCTTCCCTCTTGACTTGGGCACCCATGCGGTTCAACTCCGCCACGTGCATGAAACGGTCAGGATATATCTTTTCCGTGATCACACTGATCCCGTCGGTAATGCTCATGAGCGTCATAAACTGCGCCTGCACGTCCGTCGGAAAACCTGGATATGGCAGGGTCACGACGTCCGTGGGCTTGAAACGGCGCGAGGACTTCCTGACAAGCACGCTGTCGCGCGCAATCTTAAAATCCATGCCTGCTTCCTCGAGCTTCTCCAAAACCGCCATCATGTGTTCCGCCCTGGCCTTCCTGACAAGCACTTCGCCGCGCGTAATGCCCGCGGCCATGATGAGGGTCGCCGCCTCAATCCTGTCTGGGATGACTTCATATTCGGCGCCATGCAGTTCCTTGACGCCCGTGATCTCAAGGTACGGCGACCCCTCCCCTTTGATCCTGGCACCCATCTTGATCAGGAAACGCGCCAGATCCACGACCTCGGGTTCGCATGCGGCGTTCTCAATTACTGTTGTCCCGCGCGCCAGTGTCGCGGCCATCATGACATTGCCCGTGGCCAGGACCGATGAGCCGAACGCGCCGCCTAAATAAATATGCGCACCCTTGAGCCGCTGGCCGTCGGCGATAACATAGCCTTCCTTTACCTGGATATTAGCGCCGAGCTTCGTCAGGCCTTTAAGATGAAGGTCAACCGGCCGCACGCCGATGACGCACCCGCCGGGCAGAGAGACGCGGGCTCTGCCATAACGCGCCAGCAAAGGACCCAAGACGCAGAAAGACGCCCGCATTGTCGAAACCAGCTTATACGGCGCCTCATAACGCTCCATGCCGTTCGGTCTCAGACGGATGACATGATCCTTGAATTCATAAGCAACGCCCAGATATTTGAGAATTTTAAGCATCGAGACGGTGTCGCGCAAATCCGGGGCGTTCCTGATGACGCATTTGTCTTTTGTCAAAAGCGTAGCTGCCAGGATCGGCAAAAGAGAATTCTTGGAACCGGAAACCTCCACACTCCCCTTCAAAGAAATACCGCCTTCGATGACAAGCTTATCCATAAAATCTATCCTGTTGTTAGGGTCGTGACAGCGATGCGCCGCACGCCGCGCAGATCTTCTATAAATTCTACCGCAGACCAACCCGGCCGTCTGCCAAAAATTTTTGCTATCTCTTTGTCCTGTGTATCGCCGATCTCAAGAAAAAGCATGCCGCCAGGTTTTAAAAATTTCGCAGCGGCGCGGGCGATCTTGCGGTAAAAGTGAAGGCCATTTCCCGACGCGACCAACGCTTCCCGCGGTTCCCGCCGCACGTCTTGGGCCAAACGTCCGTATTCACGCAAAGACACATAAGGCGGATTGGAGATGATCGCGTCGAAACGCTCCCCCTTCAATGCCGAAAAAAGATCGGATTTGACAAACCTGATCCTATCGGCCACGCCGCACCTTTTGGCGTTGGCCCGCGCCACACAAAGACAGATATCAGAGATATCGACAGCCGTTATCCGGCCGCGCCTGTCTTGCGGCAGGAAGGCGGCCAGGGCAATCGCGATATTGCCGCTGCCCGTGCCCACATCCAGGATATCCAGCCGTCCGTCTGTTCCCGGCAGGCTGCCGCAGAGAAAACGCTTGAGCGCCTCATCGACAAGGATCTCAGTTTCAGGCCTGGGGACAAGCACGCCCGGCCTGACACGGAGCTTCAGCCCCATAAAATCAACATCGCCGAGAAGATATTGCAAAGGTTCGCCCTGCAGGCGGCGGCGCAGGAGGATTTCCAGACGCCTGCTTTCCGCGACATGGAGCGCCCGACGGGAATGGGCGAGATACAACGAAGACCTGTCGCACGCCAGAACTTTGCAAAGAATGGACTCGATCTCGTTCATCCTTTCTCTCCTTGCGCCTCGGCGCCCAGCAGGGCCTCGGTCAACTCATCCAGCGCGCCGTCCAAAATCGCCTCGAGGCGATGCGATGTAAAATTGATCCTATGGTCCGTGACGCGCCTGTCCGGAAAATTATATGTCCGGATCTTCTCGCTGCGGTCGCCCGTCCCCACCTGCGACTTCCTGAGTTCAGAACGCTCCGACGCCTGCCTGCGCCGCATCTCATCGGACAGGCGCGTGCGCAAAACACGCATGGCCTTGGCGCGGTTTTTGATCTGGGAGCGCTCGTCCTGACAGGTCACGACCAGGCCTGTCGGCAGATGCGTGATGCGCACAGCCGAATCCGTCGTGTTGACGTGCTGGCCGCCGTGGCCTCCAGCGCGGTAAACATCGATCTTCAAGTCCTTGGGGTCGAGGGCCAACTCCGTCTCTTCGGGCTCGAACAGGACGGCGACGGTCGCCGCCGACGTATGGATACGGCCTGAGGCTTCCGTCTGGGGCACGCGCTGGACGCGATGGACGCCGCTTTCATACTTAAGATGCTTATAGGCGCCGGTGCCGACGACACTGAAAACCACCTCTTTGATTCCGCCGAGGTCTGTCGGACTGATAGACATCAATTCCACATCCCAACCTTTCATGGCCGCATATTTGGTATACATCCTATAGAGATCCGCGGCAAACAGGCTCGCCTCCTGACCCCCGGTGCCGGCGCGTATCTCCACCATACAATTCTTGTTCATGTCCGGGTCAGGCTCGGCCATCAAGGCCTTGAGTTCCAAATCGGCATTGTGTTTTTTTATCTCAAGGACGGCCAATTCATGCTGGGCCAAATCCTTAAACTCCTTGCTTTGATTTGGATCATTCAGGATATTAAGGACATCCCTGATCTCGCTATTAATCTCGTCCAGATCGTCATTCTTTTTAAGGATCGGCGCAATCTCAGCCAATTCCTTGGCGTATTTAACAGTCAAGGTATTGTTGGAGACGACATCCGGCGAGACCAAAAGCTGTTCAAGCTCGATCTTTCTTTTCTTAAGATCCTCAATAGAACGCGGCATGGATTACGCAGACTTTTTGTACTTTTTCATGAACTTCTCGACGCGGCCGGCCGTATCGACAAACTTCTGCTTACCCGTAAAGAACGGATGGCAGGCCGAACAGATATCGACGCGGATGTTCTGTTTGGTCGAGCGGGTATGGATCACCTCGCCGCAGGCGCAGATGATCGTCGTTTCCTTATAGTTCGGGTGGATCTTGTCTTTCATGACTCCTTCTCCTCCGTTGGATTGATAAACAAAAACCCGGGGGTGCCCGGGCCAAGGGTTACTTCTGATTCATGCTGTCCAGGAAATCACTATTATTCTTGGTTTTGGACAGCTTGTCAATAAGAAGCTCCATCGCTTCCGCCGAATTGAGCTCGTTTAAGACCTTGCGCAGGATCCATATCTTCTGCAGGTATTTCGGGTCAATCAAGAGCTCTTCGCGCCTCGTATTGGAGCGCTTGATGTCGATGGCCGGATAAATACGGCGCTGGAAGAGATTGCGGTCCAGCTGCAATTCCATATTACCCGTCCCCTTGAATTCCTCAAAGATGACTTCATCCATGCGGCTACCCGTATCCACGAGCGCCGTCGCGATGATCGTCAGGCTTCCGCCCTCCTCCAAGGCACGGGCCGCGCCGAAGAAACGCTTGGGCTTGTGCAGCGCATGGGAATCCATGCCGCCCGTCAGGATCTTGCCGGAATGCGGCACGACCGTATTGTAGGCGCGCGCCAGGCGCGTGATCGAATCCAGAAGGATCACGACGTCTTTGTTGTGCTCGACCAGTCTCTTGGCCTTCTCCAGGACGATTTCTGCCACCTGGACGTGGCGCTCCGCCGGCTCGTCGAAGGTCGAGCTGATAACCTCCCCCTTGACGAGCCTCTGCATGTCCGTGACTTCCTCGGGACGCTCATCGATCAGCAGGACAATCAGAACCGTCTCCGGATTGTTCTTGGTGATGGCGTTGGCGATCTTCTGCAGGAGGACCGTCTTGCCGCTGTACGGCTGGGCGACGATCAGGCCGCGCTGCCCCTTGCCGATCGGCGTCAAGAGGTCCATGATGCGCGTCGAAGCGTCCTCCGCCATGTGCTCCAAGACAAAACGCTCGTGCGGATAGACAGGCGTCAGGTTGTCAAAAAGAATCTTGTCCTTGACGGCCTCAGGATTTTCGAAATTCACGGCCTCGACTTTGAGCAACGCGAAATATTTCTCGCCTTCCTTAGGCGGACGGATCTGGCCGGAAACCGTATCGCCGGTGCGCAGGTCGAATTTGCGGATCTGCGACGGGGACACATAAATGTCGTCCGGACAAGGCAGATAGTTGTAGTTCGAAGAACGCAAGAACCCGAATCCTTCAGGGAGAATCTCCAGAACCCCCTCCCCGAACATCAGGCCCTCGCGCTCCGCCTGGGCCTGCAGGATTTTAAAAATCAGGTCCTGTTTTTTTGAACCGCTGATACCGTTGACATTCAGCGTCTTGGCGAATTTCGCGAGGTCCGCGATCTTCATTTCTTTGAGTTTTGCGATTTCTAGCTTTTCCACGTTTCTTCCTCCATGATTTTTTTCACCTGCATGTACGTCTGGGACCTGGTCCCGTTATTATGGATGATCATATCGCAACGCGCTGTTTTCTGTGACAAGGGCATTTGACGGCGCACCCGCCGCGCGATATCCTGCGGGGTGAGCCGGCGAGAACGCGACAGCCGCTTTCTCCGAATGGCGTCGGAGGCGACCACGCATGCCGTCACATCAAATAATTTGTAAAAATCCGTTTCAAAAAGAAGCGGGACTTCGGCGACGGCGACGCCGCCCTTTTTGTTGCTGCGCAAAAATGCCGCCAGCTTCTTTTTGACGATGGGATGGATCAGGCGCTCGAGCTCGACCGTTTTTCGCCGGGAAGAAAAAACTTCTTGGGCCAGCTTCTTTTTGTCAACGCGTCCGTTCCTCAGGCAAGCCGCGCCAAAGGCCTCCCCGATCTTTTTTTTGAGCGCTGCATTGGTCTCCAGCTCCCGCCGCACAACCTCGTCGGCATCCCAGATCCGGGCGCCGAGGGCGCCGAAGAATCTCAAGACCGTGCTCTTGCCGGTCCCCACCCCTCCTGTCAAGCCGATCGTCGTCATCCGTACCTCTCCCGGGCATGCCGCTGCGCCTTTTCATACAGCGCGACATATTTCCTGGCGGATTCTTTCCAGGAAAAATTCAGGCGCATCACGCGCTTCATCAGGTCCTGCCACGACGCCTGTCGGCCGAAAAGCCGCTGGGCCGCCACGATGGATGCAAAAAAATCCTTTTGGCTGAAACGCTCAAACACGAACCCCGAACCTTTCTGGGGGTCCGCGTCGACGTCGCCGACCGTATCCGCAAGGCCTCCCGTCTTATAAACAACAGGGATCGTGCCGTATTTGAAGCTGATCAACTGGCCGATGCCGCAAGGCTCAAAACGCGAAGGCATCAAAAACGCATCCGAGCCGGCATAGATCTGGTGAGCAAGCCTGTCGTCGAAGCGCGAACTGTAATAAATATTGTGCGGATACTGCTGGGCATACTGGAAGGCGGCCGCCTCATATTTCGGATCGCCGACCCCGAGGATCACGATCTGCATCCCCGCCTTGACGCATTCGGGAATGATGCTCAAAATAAGCTCCACCCCTTTCTGTTCCACCAGCCGGCCGACAAACCCCAAAAGAAAAACATTCTCATCCTGAGGAAAACCGCAGACCCCCTGTAATTTCAGCTTGTTGACCTTTTTATCGCGGACAGTGTTGATCGTATAATTTTTGAAAATCAGGGAATCGCCCTGGGGATTCCACGTTTTATAGTCAACGCCGTTGATGATGCCTGAAAATCGCTCCTTCCTCTGCGCCAGGACCCCTTCCAGACCGCAGCCGAATTCTTGCGTCTGAACCTCGCGGCTATACGTCAAACTGACTGTGTTAATATCATCTGCCTCCAGAATGCCGGCTTTCAGAAGATTGATCTTGTCGTAATATTCGAGTCCTGCCAATGTGAAATGTTCCCAGCCGATCCCTGTCTCGGGCATCTTCTCCTTGGGAAAGATCCCCTGGTAAGCCATGTTATGGATCGTCAGGACCGTTGCCGGCATCCGCCCTTCCTTCTTGAAAAACTGGCGGCCGCGATCCTTGATGTAGAGAGGGACCAGCGACGTCTGCCAGTCATGGCAATGGATCACGTCGGGGGCAAAACCGACCTTCTCAAAAAGCTCAAGAGACTTGAGACAAAAATAGGAAAACCTCTTGAGGTTGTCCGGATAATCCCCGAACGAATCGCCGTAAAGCCCGGCGCGAAGATACATGTCGTGCTTGACAAAAAAGACGCGGACGTTCTCCCCCAGAAGCGTCATGTCATAATCATTATTGACGGCCTTGAAAAGAAAAGTGGTCCCTTTGGTCGATTGATATTTTGGAAGAATAAGGATAACTTCATGCCCCAGGGCATCGAGTTCCTGGGGCAGGGCTCCGCAGACATCCGCTAACCCGCCTGTTTTGGCGAAAGGCACGGCCTCACTGGCGCATAAAGCGATTTTCATCTCACCC
>CAZAYJ010000050.1:0-8139 GCA_964489335.1 uncultured Planctomycetia bacterium | reverse complement strand
GCCCGGGGGCTGGGATACAGGACGAAAGAGGAGTTTATCGATTGTATCCAGAAGCAGCTTTTTTTGAAAAAAGAAAACGAAGAGCGTGCCCGCCTGGAAAAGGAGCTGATCCAGCAGGTTTTAAAGCAGAGCTCTTTTGTCGTGCCGCAGACGCTGGTCACGCGTCGCGCCCACGAGTTGGAGCATGAGGCGGAGCACCAGATGGCTAATTACGGCCTGCCTCCGGAGCGGATCAAGGAGAGGATCAAGGAATTTGAACCGAAATTCAAGACCGAGGCGGAAGAGCAGGTTAAAGTCTTTTTGGTCCTGGAGGCCATTGCGAAGCTCGAGAAGATGCCGAGCGATGACCATATGCTTAACCGCGTCATCGAATTCCTCTTTGCGGAAGCGGAATGGGAATAAAAGCAATCAACGACGAACAATGAACAATGGAAAATGAAAATTTTTTTGTGCGGCATCATTCCGCGTTGCTTTAATTTTTAATTGTTTATTGTGTGTTTCAACATCGGAGGATTCTATGACAAAATCACAAATGCTGGTGCCCATGGTCATCGAGCAGACGGGCCACGTGGAGCGGGCCTATGATATTTATTCAAGACTGCTCAAGGATCGCATCATTTTCATCGGGACCCCCATCGACGATACTGTCGCCAATCTGGTGATTGCGCAGCTGTTATTTCTGCAGATGGAAGACGTGACCAAGGATATCAGCGTTTATATCAATTCCCCCGGCGGTTCCGTGACGAGCGGCCTGGCGATTTACGACACGATGCAGTTCGTCAAGTGTCCTGTGGCGACCTATTGCGTGGGTCAAGCCGCCAGCATGGGCGCGCTGCTTTTGAGCGCCGGACGCAAAGGGAAACGCTATGCTTTGCCTAATTCCCGGATTATGATCCATCAGCCGTGGGGCGGAGTGCAGGGGGCGGCGGCGGATATTTCCATCCAGGCCAAAGAGATCTTGAGGCTGCGCGAGATGCTGGAAAATATCCTTTGCAAGCATACGGGTCAGCCGCTCGACCGTATCAAGAAAGATTCCGACCGCGATTATTTTATGTCGTCAGAGGAGGCCCGGGCTTACGGCCTGATTGACGAAGTGATTGTGCCGGATCTTCATTTGAAAAAATAAGACTGTTGTCGTCCGTTTTGTTAACAGGAGGAACTATCATGAAGAAAAATTATCTTTTGACACCGGGCCCGACGCCTCTTCCGCCGGAAGTCTGCGAGGCGCTTTCGCGTCCGATCATCCATCATCGTACACCGCAGTTCCAGGCTGTCTTGAAAGAGGTCCAGGAGAATCTGAAGGCTGTTTTTCAGACCAAGAATGATGTGTTTATCCTGACGTCTTCGGGCACAGGGGCCATGGAAGCCGCCGTGGTTAATCTTCTTTCCTGGGGAGACAAAGCTCTTGTGATTCAGGGGGGAAAATTCGGAGAGCGCTGGACGGAATTGTGTCAGGCCTACGGCGTCAAGCCGATCGTCATCGACGTCGAATGGGGGAAGGCCCTCGATCCGCAGATCCTGAAGGATTATCTGGCCAAGGAACCAGCGATTAAGGCGGTTTTTGCGACGTTATGCGAGACGTCGACAGGCGTGGCATTTGATATCAAAGGGTTGGCTCAGGTTACCAAGGAGACGGATGCCGTTCTTGTCGTGGATGCGATCAGCGGGCTGGGCGCCATCGACCTTCAGATGGATGCCTGGGGGGTGGATGTCGTCGTCTCCGGTTCTCAAAAAGGATTTATGCTGCCTCCGGGACTGGCATTCATCTCCGTCAGCAAGAAGGCCTGGAAATTAGTCGAAGAATCCAAGTGCCCCAAATATTATTTCGATCTTAAGAGTGCCAAGAAGGCCTGTGATAAGACCGATACGCCGTTTACACCGGCGATTGGTATCATCATCGCCCTTAACGAAGCGCTCAAGATGATGAAGGCCGAAGGGTTTGAGAATATCTTTGCGCGTCACAGAAAGCTTGCGGATGCCACGCGCGCGGCGATGCCGGCGTTGGGCCTTTCACTTTTTTCGACGGATGCCGCTTCGGATGCCGTGACAGCCGTCAAAGTCCCCGCGGGCATCGATGGGGAAAAGCTCGTCAAGACCATGCGCGATGAATATGGCGTGACGATGGCCGGCGGCCAGGGCGAGATGAAGGGCAAACTTTTCAGGATTGCGCACATGGGGTATATCAGTGAGTTCGATATCATCCTCGGCATCGCCTGTCTGGAGAAGGTGTTGAAGAAGATGGGATACGCCTTCGAGCTGGGCGCCGGAGTGAAGGCAGCGCAGGAAGTGCTTCTAAAATAAACGAAAGAATCAAGACTGTCGGCGGTAGAACAACGGAGAAGTTTTATGTTTAAGATATTGGTGAGCGATGCGTTATCGGAAGAGGGGCTGGGGGTTTTGAAGAGCTCCAAGGATTTCGTCGTTGATGTCAAAACGGGCCTTAAGACCGATGAATTGAAGGGGATTATCGGGGAATATGACGCCCTTGTGGTCCGGAGTGCCACGAAGGTGACCGCCGAAATTATTGAGGCCGGCAAGAAGCTCAAGATTATCGGCCGCGCAGGCGTGGGGCTGGACAACGTGGATCTGGCAGCGGCGACGGCCAAGGGCATCATCGTCATGAATACGCCGGGCGGCAACACCATATCGACGGCAGAGCATACGATGAGCCTGATTATGTCTTTATCGCGCAACATTCCGCTGGCGGACGCATCCATGAAAAAAAGGGAATGGAAGCGTAAAGATTTTATGGGTGTTGAGCTCTATAACAAGACCATCGGTATTGTCGGTCTGGGTCGTATCGGTATGGAAGTCGCCAAGCGGTGTCTCGCTTTTGGGATGCGCGTCAAGGCCTATGATCCATTTTTGTCCCGCGAGGTCGCCGAGAAGATAGGCGTCGAGCTGGGGACCCTGGAAGATATTTACCGTGTCGCTGATTACATCACCGTGCATGTGCCTCTGACAGAAGAAACCAAGGGTATGATTGCCGACAAAGAAATCGGGATGATGAAGGACGGCGTCCGTCTGATCAATTGCGCGCGCGGCGGCATCATCGACGAGCAGGCGTTGGCTCGCGGCCTTGAGTCCGGAAAAGTCGCCGGCGCCGCGCTGGACGTGTATGTGCAAGAACCTCCCACCGATTGTCCTCTGGCCAAATTCGGCGCCAATGTCGTTCTGACGCCGCATCTGGGCGCATCCACCGAAGAGGCGCAGGTGAACGTTGCCATTGAGATTGCACACCAGATTTCAGATGCTCTCCTCGGCAAAGGGATCCGCAATGCCGCTAATTTCCCGTCTGTGGATCCGGAGACCTATCACGCTCTACAGCCTTATATCAATCTTTGCGAACGACTTGGTTCTTTCACGAGCCAGATCGCACAAGGGGCGCTGACCGAGGTCAATGTCACCTATAGCGGCGATATCGCCGCCCATGATACGGCGCCTTTGACCATGGCATTGATGAAGGGATTACTGTCGCCGATGCTCCAGGACACGGTGAATTTTATTAACTCTTTGACATTGGCTAAAGAGAGAGGTATTCGTGTGACGGAACTCAAATCTTTACAGTCCGAAGAGTTCGTGACGCTGGTATCTCTGGAGATCAAGACCGATAAAGAAACGCATCGTGTCGCCGGCACGCTCTTGTCCAAGAGCGATCCGCGCATCGTCAAGGTCGATGAGTTCTATGTCGAGGCGATCCCGTCGGGTTGCATGCTTTTGATGCAGAATTGGGACAAACCAGGCATTATCGGCAACCTCGGGAAGCTGATGGGAGAGCATAATATTAATATCGCGGCGATGTCTTTCGGCCGGGAGAAGCAGGGAGGGCGCGCCATGTCCATCCTGAACGTCGACAGCTGCGTGGGCGCCGATCTGTTGGAAAAGGTCAAAAAACAACCGCATATCCTGTCAGCCAAGGTTGTCGAACTGTGAGTGTAGACGTGTCCATGTCGCGTTTGTTCAAAATCCTCGGTTGTGCGATGGCATGTATGGGATTGTCGTTCATCCTGTCCGGTGCGGCGCATGCGGAAGAGGTCAACATTATTTTTACGGGGCAGTCTTGCGCCGCCCTCTATCCCTGCGCCTGCCGGGTGGAGTCAGACGGTGGGGTCGCCCGGCGAGCGACCCTGATCAAGGATTTTCGCAAGCAGATGAAAAATGTCCTGGTCTTGGAGGCGGGGTCGAGCGTGGCCTCCGGGCCCGAAGACGAAAATACGCAGAGCGAAGAGCTGGATAAAAAACGCAGCGGCATCTATCTGGAGGCCATGAAGCTGATGGCTTACGATGCCGTGCTCGTCGACGGACAGGATTTTGCTTTCGGTGAGAAGTTTATCGAGCCCTACGGCAAGGACCTGCCGTTTGTTTCCGCCAACATCGCCGGTCCTTTTGCGCCGTTTGTCATCAAGGAATTCGGCGCCCTGCGGGTGGGTATTATCGGAATCACCGAGGCCTCTGCTGCCAAAAAGGGCGCCAGAAACTGGCGGGAGCCGGCTGTTATCCTGCGTCAACTCGTGCCCGAACTCAAAAAAAAGGGCGTAGCGATTATCATCCTTTTGAGCGCGCAGACGCCCCAGGAAGACGAGAAGATGCTCAAAGACGTCTCTGGGATTGATATCGTGATCAACGGAAGCAAGAACTATGGTTCCGTGGTCCCTCGCGAGGTTCAGGGAACGGTCTATCTGCAGACGTGGTGGCAGGCCAGGAGAGTGGGGGCCTTGAACCTTAAGATTTCCGACGGGAAAATCAACCGGGTAGATGTTTCCGTGCCGCCGCTTGTCTCCGGGATCCCCGATGACGGTGCGGTGGCCCTGCTTTTGCCTCAATGTTTCAAGACGCAGGATTGCCGGCGGATGCAGGGGCTTTCAGGGGCCTGTCAGGATGGCGGTTCCAAGGAAGCGCGCTGCACTTATGTCGCTTTGCCGCGCGTGACCTTGACTGTGATTAATCCGGCAGACTGTCTGACGTGCCGTAAGGATGCGGTAGTTGCGGATCTGACGGATATGTGGGGTGACATCAATGTCGTTTCGCTTGACGAGAACGATCCGCAGGCGCAGAGATTGATCAAGGTTTTTGATATCAAGATGTTGCCGGCCTATATCTTTCACAAGGACGCAGAGCAGAGCGATATGTTTAAAAACTTTCGTTCCAACCTCGAAGAGAAAGACGGTTATTACAGGATCAAGCCGGCTGTTGCCGGCGTCTCCTACATTATCGGCCGGCCAAGAAAGCCCAAGACGATCGACGTTTTTTACGATTACCGCTATCCTGCGTTGCGTCCGCTTTTTGAGCTCTTGAGCGCTTTTGCGCGCAAGCATCCGGATTTTCAGATCAACTGGCATTTTCTGGCCATCTTCGATAGCCAGAAAGGTTTCATGAGCCTGGGGGCTGCGGCGGATGTCGAAGAATTCAAACGCGTGGCCTGCGTCCAGAAACTCTATCCCAAAAAGGTCCTTGATTACCTGATCTGCAGGGCGGCCCAGGTGGATGCCGGATGGTGGGATGAATGCGCCAAGCAGGCGGGGATAGATGCCGGCAAGGTCAAAGCCTGCGCGTTATCCGAAGAGGGCGCCGGTCTTCTCAAGGAAAGCATCCGCATGACGGAAGAGCTGGAGATGGCGTCGGGGCCGACATTTGTTATTGACAATGTCGAAATTTTTGGTATCGTCAATGTGCCGTCGTTGAAGGAGTTTGAAGAGACGGTGATGAGAAAGGATGTCCCGGCGGCCGCGGCCGCGGCAGGACAAAAGAAATGAGGCTGTCATGACAAAAAACGGAAGACAAAATAAGATCTATCTTCTGGATGTGACCAACAGAGACGGCGTGCAGACGTCGCGCATCTGCCTCTCGAAATTGCAGAAGACGATGATCAATATTTTTTTGAACAAAATGGGGGTGGCCCAGGCGGAGTTCGGTTTCCCCGTGACGCGACACGAGATTAATTATCTCAATGCCAATCTGGAATTGGCGGCGATGGGCGTTATCGCGCCCTTGCGTTTGAGCGGTTGGTTGCGTGCGACAAAAGAAGACGTCACGACGACATTCCGCAATGTGCCGGGGATCAAATCGGTCAATCTTTCGATATCCACATCGGACCAGATGATTGCGAATAAATTCAAGGGAAAACTCGACCATGCCTCTGTCATCAGGGAGATGACCGAGGCCGTGCGCCTGGCCCGAGAATGCGGGGCTGAGACAATCGGCGTCAACGCCGAAGATGCCTCCCGTACGCGTCTGGAGTATCTGATCGAGTTCTCTCTTGCGGCAAAGGCCGCCGGCGCCGACCGCATCCGTTATTGCGACACCCTGGGCTGTGATACGCCTTTTTCGATTTATGAGCGTATCCATAAATTGGCGCAGGCGGTGCAGCTTGCCATCGAGATCCATTGCCATAACGATCTGGGGATGGTGGTGGCTAATTCCGTCGCAGGCGCCAAGGCCGCGATAGACGCCGGCGTTGATACCTATATTAATACATGTGTCAACGGCATGGGAGAGCGCGCCGGGAACGCCGACCTCGTCAGCTGTATCTTGGCGATTCGTTTTGGTGCCGATATGGCGGGCCGGTATCACTTGGACGATAAGATTGATCTGAAGAAGGCGTGGAAGATCTGCAAGTATGCCTCTTATGCGTTTGGCGTGCCGATTCCCATCAACCAGCCGGGTATCGGCGCCAACGCTTTTGCCCACGAATCAGGGATTCATGCCGATGGAGCCCTGAAGGACCGGCGCAATTACGAGCTCTATGATTTTGAAGAGCTCGGCCGCGGCGAGCCGGAGATCATTGATACAGGTCGCCAGATCACGGCCGGGGAATACTCAGGTATCAAGGGGTTTCGCAACGTCTACGACAAGATGGAAATTGTTTTCCATGATGATGCCGAAGCGGCCAAGGTCCTAGAGCTTGTGCGGTACGCCAACGTCCACAACCAGAAGCCTCTGGTGGAGGATGAGCTGCGTTTTGTGGCGGAATACCCCGAGATTGCCAGGAAAATTTTCACGATGACGCCGTAACGACGCGACAACGATTGTGGTCGCGGTCCTTGGCCGATGTTATTGGTTTGCGGTTTAAGGCGAATAACGTCATCAGACGACAAAACAGCATCATAAAAAACTATAGTGGCGAGGAGCCTTTAGAAAACTTATGAATACCGTACTTGTCGGACTCCAATGGGGCGATGAGGGCAAAGGAAAGGTGATTGATGTCCTTTCCAGAGATGCCCATCTGGTCGTCAGGTATCAAGGGGGCAACAACGCCGGGCATACCGTCGTCGTCAACGGCGATTCTTTTGTCTTTCATCTTTTACCGTCGGGTGTCCTTCATCCGGGTAAGGTCTGTGTCATTGGTAACGGCGTGGTCGTGGATCCCCAGGTCCTTCTGATCGAGCTGGACCTTCTTAAGAAAAAGGGCATAGACATCCGCGACCGTCTTAAGATATCCGAACAGGCCCACGTGATTTTTCCTTATCACAAGATCCTGGACGGCTTAAGAGAGAAGAAGCGGGCCAACAAGATCGGCACAACAGGCCGCGGCATCGGGCCCTGTTATTCCGATAAGTTCGCCAGGTGCGGGATCCGTATGGGCGACCTGGTGAACAGCTATGTCCTGCGCGAAAAGCTCCTGGATAATCTCAACGAAAAGAACGAGATCTTCAAAAAGGTCTTCCGGCATCCGGGGTTTTGTTTTGATGAGATCTTCGATGCTTACCTGTCGTACGGCAAAAAACTGAAAAACCTTATCTGCGATACGGCGACGCTTTTGAATGAGGCGACGCATGAAAAGAAATCCATTCTTTTTGAAGGGGCCCAGGGGACATATCTGGATATCGATTTCGGGACGTATCCTTTCGTGACGTCATCCAATTCCATCTCTGCGGGCGCCTGCACGGGTACGGGGGTTCCCCCGACGAAGATTGACAAGATCGTCGGCGTTGTCAAGGCCTATACGACCCGTGTAGGAGAAGGGCCGTTCATCACGGAATTTCCTCCCGCGCTCAACGAGCAGATCCGCTGCAAAGGACAGGAGTTCGGCGCGACGACGGGCCGTCCGAGACGGTGCGGTTGGTTCGACGCAGTCATGGTGCGTCATGCGGTCATGATCAACGGGGCGGATTCCCTGGCGATGATGAAGCTTGATGTCCT